>JAOUHF010000095.1 GCA_029865325.1 Thermoleophilia bacterium | reverse complement strand
CGCGTTAGAGGAGCTCGACGAGGGTCTCTTCCTCGCGAAGCTCCGGGAGTCCCCGTTCTACGCGTCGGGGGGCGGCCAGGTGACGGATCTGGGCTGGATGGAGCGCGACGACGACTCCGGGATGCGGGCCGAGCTCGTCGAGGCCTTTCGCTTCGGCGAGGACCAGGCTCTCTTGTTCCGGGGAGGGGGCTTCGCGGTCGGAGACCGTGTGCAAGCTGTCGTTCCGTGGGGCGTTCGCTTCACGACGATGGCGAATCACACCGGGACGCATCTGCTGCACCAGGCACTGCGCGACGTTCTCGGTGAGCATGTCCGGCAGGCGGGGTCGGCCGTGCGTCCGGACAAGCTCCGCTTCGATTTCACGCACGAGCATGCGCTCACCGCCGAGGAGCGCGAGTCGGTCGAGCGTCGCGTCAACGAGCGGGTCTTCGAGGGCCTCCCCGTCCACGTCTTCGAGACCCCCATCGACGAGGCACGCCGCCTCGGCGCGATGATGCTCTTCGGCGAGAAATACGGCGACATCGTCCGGGTCGTCGAGGTTGCGGGCTACTCCACGGAGCTATGCGGCGGGACACACGTTGTGTCGACGGCCGAGGTCGGGCCGTTCGTGATTCTCTCGGAAGGCTCCGTTGGCGCCGGTGTAAGGCGCATCGAAGCTGTGACGTCCGGTGCCGCGTGGGCCGTCTTGGACGAGCGTTCCCGCGAGCTGGTGAAGCTGCGTGCTGAGCTCGAGACGCTTCGCAAGGCATCTCCGAGCCCGGACCGAGGATCGGCGCCTCGAGTGCCCGTGCCGGAGCCGGAGATCCGCTCCGAGGGCGGCGTGAACGTCATCATCCAGCTCCTCGAAGGGTTGGATGCGGACGAGCTACTGGAGTTCTCAGACCGGTACAAGCAGACACATGCGCCTGCGGCGATCGTCCTCGGCTCCCGAGAAGACGGGAAAGTGCACCTCGTCGCGAACTTCGACTCCTCGGTGGCCGAGCGGGTGAGCGCGTCCGATGTCGTTCGCCAGGCAGCTGCGATCGTGGGTGGCGGTGGCGGCGGCCGGCCGACCATGGCTCGTGCGGGCGGCAAGGATCCGGCGAAGCTTCCCGAGGCGTTGGCCGAGGCCGAGCGGCTCATTCTGTCTGCGCTGTGAGGGTGCTCGCGCTCGACTTCGGCGCCGCGAGGACGGGCGTCGCCGTCTCCGATGCGACGGGAACGATCGCCCGGCCTCTCGGCGTGGTCGAGCGCGCGGCGACGCCCGCCGGGTTGACGAGGATCGCCGAGCTCGTGGCGCAAGAGGAAGCCGAGCTCGTCGTCGTTGGGCTCCCGCTCACACTGCGTGGAGAACGGGGGAGCCAGGCCGAGGAGACTGAAGAGTTTGTTCGTGCACTTCGCGAGGCGATTCAGGTTCCGGTGGAGACCTACGACGAGCGCTTCACCACCGCGCTGGCATCCAAGGACGGTGGTGAGGCACCGGAGGATGCTCGCGCAGCCGCCCATCTGCTCGAAAGCTATTTGGAATGGGCGCGGGCGAGGTGAGCGTTCGGGCGCTCACGATCGGGATCGTGGTCGGCGTGCTCGGGCTGGCCGGCTGTAGGCACCAAGATCCGCCGCCGCCTGTCGAGACGACACCGCCCCTCGCGCGCCTTCGAATCATCTTTCCCGAGGGCTTCACACGTCGCGAGATGGCTCAGCGAGTGGCGGCCGTACAGAAGATCGCGATCGACAAGCGTGGAGTGACGCCGCGATTGACCGGTACTGGGTTCATGCAGGCGAGCGCGACGGCGAAGCCTCCTGCCGAGTTCCGCAGGGACTGGGCCCACAGGTCGATCGAGGGCTTTCTCTTCCCGTCCACCTACGAGTTCAGCCAGTACACGCCATCTGGGAGGCTGGTTCGCGACCAGCTCGCCACATTCGGACACCAGTGGAGCAAGGTGGATCTTCGCTATTCGAACTCCAAGAACCTCACGCCGTACGACGTCCTCATCATCGCCTCGATGATCGAGAAGGAGACGGTCGCGCCGGAGGAGCGGCGCCTCGTAGCCGCGGTCATCTACAACCGACTCCGGCTGGGCATGCCGCTCGGAATCGACGCGACGATCCGATACGGCCGCAACGTCCCCGGTACAGAACCGCTCAAACAATCCGACCTCGATAGTGACGACCCGTACAACACCCGCCGCAGGCTCGGGCTGCCACCAACACCGATCTCGAACCCCGGGCTCGCGTCGATGCGCGCGGCGGCCAATCCGGCCAGGGTCGACCACCTCTTCTTCGTCCGCAAGCCTGATGGAGTGCATCACTACTTCACGGCCAGCGAGTCGGAGTTCTTCCGCAAGAAGTGTGAGTACGGCTTCGGCTGCTGACCAGGCGCGTTGCGGCGACCTGCGCCTGCAGGCCCGGGTTGGCTCGGTTTCCTGATGAAGGTGTTTCCCACCAGTGACGATTTGCCCGATACGCTGACTACAGGGATCGGGGGATCCCCTGGGGGTGGTTGATCTCGCGGTTGTGGCGGGCTCGTCCTCGGGCGCGCCGCATACTCCCGCCGTGGCCGAGATCCGTGGAACAACACGTCTCGTTGGCTTGATCGGCTGGCCCGTCGAGCACTCGCTGTCGCCGCTCATGCAAAACGCAGCCTTCGCGGCGCTCGGGCTCGACTGGGCGTACGTTCCGCTTCCCACCACACCCGAGAACCTGGCCGACGCAGTTCGAGGGCTCACCGCCCTTGGATTCGCCGGTGCGAACGTCACAGCGCCGCACAAGGTTGCGGTCGCGGGCCTCTGTGAGACCGAAGCGCCGTCGGTCAACACGCTTCTCGTCACAGGCAATCGAGTCGAAGGTCGGTCGACCGACGCGGCCGTTCTCGCAGGGCTCCCGACCGACCGCCCCGCGATCCTCGGTGACGGTGGCGCCGCGACTGCATTCGTTCAAGCCCTACCGCATGCGCGGCAGTTCGCGCGACGTGGCACGTGGCCTCCGGAGATCGGCGGTGCAGACCTCGTCGTGAACGCCACTTCCGCTCGCGACGATGTGGTAGCGCGCGTCGGTGCCGGGCAGACGCTCGTCGATCTCCCGTACCCGGAGACGGCAACCGCCGAGGCGGCACGGCGAGCAGGAGCAACCGTCCTCAACGGGCTCGACGTTCTCGTCGCGCAGGGGGCCGCATCGTTTGAGCTCTGGACGGGGTTGCCGGCTCCCGTCGAGGTCATGCGCGCCGCCGTCGCGGCCAAGTAACAGCCTGTTACTTGGCGGGTCTAGGCTTGCAGACGTGATGCTCGAGCTCGTAACTGCCGGTGAGTCGCATGGGCCGGCGCTCGTCGCGATCGTGACCGGACTTCCGGCCGGCTTGCGACTCGACTGCGATGCGATCGACCGCGATCTCCGGCGGCGACAGGAGGGGTATGGGCGGAGTCCCAGGCAGAAGCTCGAGAAGGACCAGATCGAGGTGCTAGCAGGGCTTCGTCATGGCCTGACGCTCGGATCACCACTCGCGCTCGTGATTCGAAACCGGGACTACGCGAACTGGGCGTGGGGGATGAGTCCTTGGCTGCCCGACGGAGAGCCGATGGGAAAGGGATCGGAGCCGGTCACGCTGCCGCGGCCGGGCCACGCCGACTTGGCCGGCGCGCTCAAGTTCGGGCACGACGACGTTCGCAACGCTCTCGAGAGTGCGAGCGCTCGTCAGACCGCTGTGCATGTGGCCGCGGGAGCCGTGGCCAAGGCGTTACTCGACGAGATCGGCGTCTTCGTGGCTGGGATCGTGGTGCAGATTGGTAGCGCTACAAGAGAGGAAGGCTGGCGGCAGGCGACAGACGAGGCTCGCGCGGAACGAGACACACTTGGTGGAGTCGTCGAAGTGTGCGCGGACGGGGTGCCTCCGGGCCTCGGCTCGTACACAGGCAAAGGCGACCGGCTCGACACGCGCTTGGCAGCGGCGCTCATGGGCATTCAGGCGGTCAAAGGCGTCGAGATCGGTGATGGCTTCGCGCTCGCCGGCAAGCGAGGCTCCGACGTGCACGACGAGATCGAGCCGGGCCTTCGGCGCGCGACAAACCGCGCGGGTGGGATCGAGGGGGGTATCACGAACGGCGAGCCCGTTGTCGTGCGCGCAGCCATGAAACCCTTGCCGACGCTCATGCGTCCGCTTCGCTCGATCGATCTGGCGAGCGGCGAGCCGGGCGAGGCGCTCGTCGAGCGAAGCGACGTCCAGGCCGTCGAGGCGCTCGCGGTCGTGGCGGAGGCTGCAGTCGCCTGGGAACTTGCGCGGGCGGCGAAGGAGAAGTTCGGCGGCGACGCGCTCGTCGACTTCGTCGCCGCCCACGCCGGTTATCTGGAGCGGATCGGCTGGCCGCGCGAGCGCTGAACGCCCTCGATCGGCACGTCGTGCTCGTCGGCTTCATGGGCGCCGGAAAGTCGACGCTCGGCCCGACGCTCGCGGAGCGGCTCGGGCGACCGTTCGTATCGACCGATGAAGTCGTCGAGGAGCGCGCCGGATCGAGCGTCGCCGAGCTGTTTGCGAGGCAGGGCGAGCCGGCGTTTCGTGAGCTCGAGGAGCGAGCGGCACTCGACGTCCTCGCACGGCGAACGTTGTCGGTAATCGAGCTCGGCGGAGGAGGACTCCTATCGGCAGCCACTCGCGCGGGTCTCGAAGAGAGCGCGTTCACACTCCACCTGGAGACGACTCCCGAGGAGGCCTGGGATCGGGTCGCCGCCAGCGGCCGACCGCTTGCGCGGGATCCTGAAGACTTCCGAGCGCTCTTCGAGGAGAGGCGTGCTCTGTACGAGGCTGCGAACGCGAGTGTGTGCGATCTGGATGGCGCGGTGCTCGCGGCCGCCGGTGTTGACGTCTCCGCAGGGACGCTCGACCGTCTCGGTGAGCTCGTGCCAGGAATGGGAACCGTCGAGCTGATTGCGGACGCGCTGGTCGAGTCCTTGTATGGCCAACGGGTGCGCGTTGCTCTTGGCACTCGCCTAGCTGGGTTCCACGTCGTGCCTGCAGGTGAGCGCGCGAAGACGGCTTCGGAGGCCGAGCGGCTGTGGTCGGCGCTTCGAGCCGGGCGAAGCGGGACGATCGTCGCAGTCGGGGGCGGCTCCACTCTCGACGTTGCAGGGTTTGTGGCCGCGACCTACCTTCGCGGCGTCCCCTGGATCTCCGTACCGACCACGCTGCTCGCCCAGGTCGATGCCGCTATCGGCGGCAAGACCGCGATTGATCTCCCCGAGGGCAAGAACGTGGTCGGTGCATTCCACTGGCCTGCGCGCAGCGTCATTGATCCGGAGGTCCTCGCGACTCTCTCGGCCGCCGAAGTGAAGAACGGCCGCGCCGAAGTGGTGAAAACCGGCCTGCTCGCGGGTGAACGGCTGTGGGAGCTCGAGACCTCGCAGCAGGTGAGGTGCTGCGCGGCGTTCAAGTCCGCAATCTGCCTCCGCGACCCGCACGACCGCGGCGGGCGAGCTCAGCTCAACCTCGGGCATACCTTCGCGCACGCGCTCGAGACTGCCTCCGGATTCTCGCTGGCCCACGGGCACGCGGTGGCGCTCGGGCTGCTCGCGGCACTCCGAGTCTCGGGTCTGGAGAGCGACGCGCGGATGGTCCAGGAGATCCTGCGCCCGCCGCTCGCCAAGGTGGACCGCGACGGAGCCTGGGCGGCGCTCGCGCGCGACAAGAAGGCAGACGAAGGGGGGCCCAGACTCATCCTCCTTGACGCGCCCGGCAAGCCGCGAGTCGGTGTCGCGGTCGAGCCGCGGATCGTTCGCGCTGCCCTCGATTCCTTGATCGCGTAGGTTGCGGGCGTGCGGATTCTGGTTCTCAACGGCGTCAACCTCGACGTGATCGGTCGCCGCGATCCCGAGCTCTACGGCGGTCTCGGGATCTCGGAGCTCGAGACGCGCCTCTACGACTGGGCGCTTCAGCTCGACTGCACGGTCCGGTGCCGGCAGACGAACCACGAAGGCGAGTTCATCGACTGGTGTCACGAGGCGTACGAGTGGGCGGACGCCGTGATCATCAATCCCGGCGCCTGGTCACACTATTCGTGGGCGATCAGGGATGCCGTGGAGCTCTTCACGGTGCCTGTTGTCGAAGTGCATCTCTCGAACATCCTCGAGCGAGAGGAGTGGCGGCGCTTCTCGGTGCTCGAGGGCTCCGTTTCGGCTCGCATCATCGGCAAGGGGCCTGACGGCTACCGGGAGGCGCTCGAGTTCCTCGTCGCGGCCGACCCGGCCAGCGCGTGACCCGGATCGAGCGCCTTGCAGCTCTCCTCGACGAGCCGCTTCTCGTCTCCGGACCGCCGTACGTGTTGGGCGGGCAGGCGAACGTCCGGTATCTCACCGGGCTTCAGAGCTCGAACGCGGCCGTGCTCGTGGAGCCGGACGCCAGCGCAACGCTCTTTACGGACTTTCGGTACGCAGCTCGCGCGCGCGCTGTTCCAGGCGTTACGTTCGTCGAGACCGCTCGAAGCCTCCTCGCGGCCATAGGCGAGCACCTGAGCGGCCGTCGCGTCGGCTTCGAGGGGGCGCACCTTCCCTACGGCGGGTACCGCACGCTCTCCGACGCCGGCGTGGAGGTCGTGCCGTCGGCGGGCCTCGTCGAATCGCTCCGCGCCGTGAAGGACGAGTTCGAAATTGCCGCGATGCGACGCGCCGCGGCGCTCTCCGACGAGATCTTCGCCGCTCTCGCCCAGGAGCGCTTCACGGGGAGGACCGAGCGCGAGCTTGCCTGGTGGATCGAGCGGAGCTTCCGTGAGGCGGGAGCCGAGGGCGTGTCTTTCGACTCCGTCGTAGCCTCAGGGGCGACCGGGTCGTCCCCCCACGCAGTGCCGGGCGATCGGCCGATGGAGAGAGGTGTGCTCGTCACCATCGACGCGGGTTGCGTCATCGACGGATACTGCTCCGACTGCACGCGAACGTTTGCGGTCGGCGAAGTATCGAAGCGGCTTTCGGAGCTGCACGCACTCTGCCTGGACGCGCAGCTCGCGGGCCTTGCGGCCACGGGTCCCGGCGTGCACGGGCGCGATGCCGACGCCGCCTCGCGAGTCTCGATCGAGGTCGCCGGACTCGGCTGGGCGTACGGCCACGGCCTCGGCCACGGTGTCGGCTTGCAGATCCACGAGGCACCGGTTCTCCGCCCGGAGTCGACCGATGTCCTCGAGCCGGGGAACGTCGTCTCGGTCGAGCCGGGGATCTACCTCCCCGACGAGGCGGGCGTCCGGATCGAGGATCTCGTGCTCGTGACCGCTGAGGGGTGTGAGCGGCTCACGCAGTTCACCAAGGAGCTCCTCACGGTCGAATGACGCCTGATCGCGAGCTTCTCGCCGGGAACGAGCGCTTCGCAGCCGCGTTTCCGCACGGCGCCCTCGACAGGCGACCGCGTCGGGGCGTCGTGGTGGTGACGTGCATGGACGCGCGGATGGAGCCGATGGAGATCCTCGGGATCGACGCCGGCGACGTGAACGTGCTGCGAAACGCCGGCGCAATCGTGACCGATGACGTCCTCCGCTCCCTGGCCGTGTCGCACGCACTCCTCGGCACGCAGTCGGCGTTCGTGATCGGTCACACGGAGTGCGGGCTGCACGGGGCGACCAACGACGACGTGAGCGGGGGGCTCGGCCTGTCGACCGAGGTGGACTTCCTCCCGTTCGACGATCTCGAGGAGAGTGTCCGCTCGAGCGTCCGCTGCATCGAGGAGTCCGAGCTGCTTCCGGCCTCGTTCACCGCGGCAGGCTTCGTGTACGACGTTCGCACTGGGCAGCTTCGCTCGCTCTAGACTGGCGCGGCGATGGCCGAGACCGTTTCCACGAACCAGTTTCGCAACGGGATGCACGTCGAGCTCGACGGCTCGGTGTGGCGGATCGTCGAGTTCCAGCACGTGAAGCCCGGCAAAGGCGGCGCGTTCGTGCGGACGAAGATGAAGGCGCTCGACTCGGGCGCGGTCGTGGATCGCACGTTCCGCGCCGGGGAGAAGTTCGCGCGTGTCCACACAGAGGTGAGGAACGTCCAGTTCATGTACGACGACGGCTCCGAAGCTCACTTCATGGACGAGGAGACGTACGACCAGTTCGGGCTTGCGCGCGCGGACGTGGCCGGCGCGTTGGCCTACCTCGTGCCGTCGAGCACCGTGCAGATGCTCGCCGTCGACGGCAAACCGGCGGGGCTCCAGATGCCCGCATCGGTCGAGCTCGAAGTGACCGAGACCGAGCCCGCGGTGCGCGGTGACACCGTTTCGAACGTGACGAAGCCGGCGACGCTCGAGACCGGCGCAATCGTCCAGGTGCCGCTGTTCGTCGATCGCGGCGAGCGGATCAAGGTCGATCCGCGCGAAGGCCGCTACATCAGCCGCGCCTGATCTACCGGCGCCGTAAGACCAAGTGACACCTCGCCACGTGGCCGGTCGAGGTCGAGACGCCTCGTCTGGCGGGTGCGCGGGGCCAACCGCGCAACTCCTGGGAAGTGCGCCAGCACTTCCCAGGTGAGGGTCGCTAAGGTCCCAGGCTGTGGCCAAGCTTGTCGACACGACGATTCGCCTCCTCTCGCAGGAGCCCCTCGCCGGGAGCCTGCCGACGGCGGAGGTTCTTCGCGTTGCGGAGATCCTGGACAAGGCCGGTTTCGCGTGCCTCGAGGTCTCAGGCGGAGGAGTCTTCGACGCGACTGTACGGCGCCGCGTGGAG
>JAOUHF010000181.1 GCA_029865325.1 Thermoleophilia bacterium | reverse complement strand
TCCAACCGCCACGGTCGAGAACACCGCGCGTGTTCAGGTTGTTCGCCTTCCACAGGGCGCGCGCGTCGGTCGTGATCGCATAGCAGCCGACCTCAACCTTGTTCCGTACCACCCACGGAGCGACGACCAGTGCCGCTCCTGCGACCACGAGCGCCGCGGCCACCAGCGCTCGAGCTCCTGGGCGTACCCGCCACGCGACATAGACGGCGACCGCTACGGGCAACAGGACGAGGCGCGCGTTGCCGAGGATCGCAAGACCTGCGATGCATCCGGTCGCAGCGGCCATCGGCAGCGAACGATCCTCGAACGCGAGGAGCGCAAACAGGACGAGCAGCGCCAGCACGAGCCCGTCGAGTGCCTCCCTGTTCGCGTGGACGTCGTGCCAGACGACATAGGGGTGCAAGGTGGCGAGCAGCGCAGCAAGGAGGCCGACTCCCTGCGAGCGGAGTAGCGAACCGATCTCGAGTACGAGCAGCGCGGTCGCGACCGCGACGACGATCTGCGCGAGTCCAACGGCGAGCCACGATCGATCGAAAGGAAGGTAGAGCCCGGCGAGGAACCAGCCGTAGAGCGGCTGCGTGTACGCCGAAGGCACGCCGGGGAGGAATCCGAACGTTCCATGCTCGACGAGCGTGACCGCGAAGCGGTCGCTCTTGTCGACGAACTCCTCCAGGATCGTCTCGCGTTCGCGGGCGAGCACTACGAGTCGTGGGATCGCGGCAACCAGAACCACGATGAGGGCCGCAGTCGAGCGTCGCATCTAGCGCTCCGGGGATACTTCTCGGACGATGGGCGCCACGTCGCAGGAACGGTACGCGGTCGTCTCCTGCCACGTGGAGCGACCGCTCGACGACGCGGTGTGGGAGCGTTTCTCGGCACTGCAGGAAAAGCATCCGGGCGGCTTCGCCATCGCTGCGCTGATGCGCCCCGCCGACTCATCGTCCGGTGAGGACGAGTCGCGGTGGCTCGATCGCGCCCGGGAAGCCGCCGCCCGCGGGCCGCTCGGCCACCACACGCACTGGACCGCTCCTGACCATGCTCGACCCACGAATGGCGACCCGGCGCTGCGCGTGCGTACAGAGGGGGCACGCATCGGAGCGCTTGGTCTCGGCCCAACCCTCTTCTGCGGCGGCGGCTGGTACACCGACGCGGATGTCGCCGAGGCGTGCGCCGAGCTCGAGTACGTGGACTGCACACCGCGGGCGACGCGCCCGCTGTACCTCGCGGAAGGCGAGTGCTGGGCATTGCTTTCGTCCCCCGCCCGCGTGCAGCTCTCGTCGGGCCGAATCCTCCGGGCGATCCCGACGACGCATTCGCTCGGAGACATCGGACGAGCCTTGCTCCGCCGCCGGCCCCTCCCCGGCGTCGTGCACGTCTACTTCCACGATACGGACCTCGTCGACCGACGACGGCGGACACTGATCCAGGCGCTTCTCCCGCTGCTCGCGCGGCGTGCGACGGCGACCGATCTCGACGCGCTCGCGGCCGCGATGCCCGATGACCAGCCTGTCGTGACGTGGGACGACGTGGCCCGGCTCTAAGCTTCTGGGGTGTCCAAAGCCGCTCCGCCGGCTGAGACGCCGCGTCCGGCGCCGATCGCATCAGCCACCGGCCGGGATGTTCGCGCGTCCCGCCTCTACCTGCTCTCCCGCGGGCCTATCCTCACACTCGTTCGTCGCACCCTCTCCGTAACCGCGCTCGTCGTCCTCGACGTCGTCGGGCTCGCCCTCGGGATCTACATCGCTCTCGTCATCCGGCAGATGATCGCGGGCGAAGGAGACATTTTCTGGGGCCTGCTGTGGCGGGAGGGGCCGGCCGAGTGGCTGAGGTTCGCCGCTCCCATCACCGTCCTCGTCTTCGCGCAGGCAGGTCTCTATCGCCAGCGCGAGCGTCGGCCGGGTGCGGGACGGATCCTTGCCTCTCTCATCGCCGTGGCGCTGATCGTGCTCGCGTTCGGAATCGGCACGGACTACGAGTTCACGACCTCGGGCCTCATCCCAACCTCGGTCCTTGTCTCGGCGGTGACGATTGGCCTCCTTCGGGCGGCCTACGAGTCCGCCTCGCTCGAGGTCATGCGTGCGGCGGGAGTCCGCAGGCGTGTCGTGCTGGTCGGCGAGGGCGAGAGCCTCGTTCGGCTGCGTCAGTCACTCGCTGCCGCTCGCGGCGGCCTCACCTACGAGTTCGTCGGTGCTGTGGCACCCGAGCCGGTGCCCGGAATTCGCCTCCTCGGCTCGCGTGTTGAACTACCTCTCGTGCTCGAGCAGGTTCGACCCGACGAGGTGATTCTCGCCGAGGCGTCGCTCGAGGAGCGTGCCGTGCTCGAAGTCGTCGAGCAGGCCCACAGCCAGGGAATCAAGGTTCGGCTCGCTCCCGACACGACCGAACTTCTCGTCCAGCGTGGCGAATACGTCCCGGGCCACGGGGCTCCGCTCTTCGAGCTTCGCCCGCCGGTTCTCACCGGCTGGGACTGGGCGATCAAGAGGACGTTCGACATCGTCGTCAGCGGGCTCGTGCTTATCGTGGGGCTGCCCCTCTGGGCGCTGATTGCTCTCGCCGTCAAGCTCGATTCGCGCGGCCCGATCTTC
>JAOUHF010000094.1 GCA_029865325.1 Thermoleophilia bacterium | reverse complement strand
TTGTGCGCCTCGAGCTCGCGCTGGAGCAGTTCAGCGTCTTCCTCGCCGATGTCGTGCTCGAGCACGAACGCCTCGAGCTCGGGCGCCTCGAGCTGGCCCCCGTGCTCCTCGGCGCGCTCGATCAGAGTCTTCACATGCTCCGACTCGAACAGTTCGATGAGCTGGTTCTGCGTCAAATTCGTGTTTCAGTCCTTTCGAGCCTCTTCAGGGCTAGTGACAAACTTACGGAGTCTATGGCCTCTAGTGTTCTTTTTCCAGCGTTATCGGTTGGCACTGTGTGTCACAAGCTCGTAAACGTCCGCGCCCTTGTTCTGTATTCCGCCAGCGATGCCGAAGCGGTTCACGGCGCAAACGCACGGAGCCCGTCTGCCCACTCCTACCTGAGACGTTCTCCGCCCCAGGCAAGTTAGATCATGACCGCTCGAGCGGACGGCGAAAACCCCCTTCGTGAAGGCTTTACGCGCTCTTAGCGCGTCTTTCTGCGAGGAGCTCGCTCGCGCGTTCGAGGGTGACGCCCTCAGGAGTGTCGCCGCGCCGGAGGCTCGCGTTCGTCTCACCGTCGGTCACATATGGCCCGAACCGCCCGTCGCGGACGACGACCGGGCGGCCGTTCGACGGATCGGCGCCCAGTTCCTTGAGTGGCCCGCGTGCGGCGCCCTTGCCCCCTCGCCGTCGCGCGGGTTGCGCGAAAAGCGCCTGCGCCTGTTCGAGCGTCACGGTGAAGAGCTGTTCTTCGCCTTCTAGCGAGCGCGATTCGGTGCCTTTCTTCACGTAGGGGCCGTAACGACCGTTTTGCGCCGTCACCTCCTCGCCGTCGACTTCGCCCACGACCCGCGGTAGCGAAAGGAGCCTGAGTGCATCCTCGAGGGACACCGACTCCGGCGACATCGACGCGAACAGCGAGGCTGTTCGGGGTTTCGCCTCCGCCCCCTCAGGTAGCACTTCGGTCACGTATGGGCCGTACCGACCCGTGCGGACGATGAGCTCCCGTCCGCTTTCCGGATCGATTCCGAGTGAGCGACTGTCCGGCTGAGAGAGGAGCTCCTCGACTCTCGTGGGCGTAAGCTCGTCGGGTGCCACGTCGGCTGGCAAGCTCGCGCGCTGCTCCCCGCGCTCGAGGTACGGCCCGTAGCGACCCACACGGACTACGGCTTCGCTCCCCGGAATAGCGATGGAGTTCACGGCCCGCGCATCGATCTCATCGAGGTGTTCGGTTACGAGATGATGGAGGCCGGGGTCGTCCCCGCTGCCGAAGTAGAACTTGGTGAGCCAATCCACCCGCTCTTCGCCTCCTGAGGCAATGCGGTCGAGATCGTCTTCCATCCGCGCCGTGAAGTCGAAGTCGACGAGTTGTTCGAAGTGGCGCTCGAGCAGGTTGACCACCGCGAACGCAACGAAGGTCGGGACGAGTGCCGTGCCCTTCTTGAAGACATAGCCACGATCGACGATCGTCGAGAGGATCGCTGCATAGGTCGACGGGCGTCCGATCCCTCGGTCCTCGAGTGCCTTCACAAGCGTCGGTTCGGTGTAGCGGGCGGGGGGAACCGTCGCGTGCCCCTCAGGCTCGAGCTCCACAACCGCGACCTCCTGTCCGACGCTGAGCTGCGGGAGGACGCGCTCTTCGTCGTCATCTGCAGGCTCGTCGCGACCCGGCTCGTACGCTGCGAGGAAGCCGCGGAACGTGATCACGGTTCCCGATGCGCCAAACTCGGCGTCCTCACCCGCCGAGCTGGTTGCCGCGATCCGCAGCGACACCGTCTGGCCACGGGCATCCTCCATCTGCGACGCGAGCGTCCGTTTCCAGATGAGCTCGTAGAGCGCGTGCTCGTCGCGCCCGAGCTGCCCCTGCAACTCCTTCGGGGTCCGAAACTCGTCGCCGGCGGGACGAATCGCCTCGTGGGCCTCTTGGGCATTCGCGACCGCACGCCCGTAGCGGCGCGGCTTCTCGGGCACGAACTCGTCGCCGAAGAGATCCCGGACCTGCGTCCGAGCTGCTGCGAGAGCGGACTCCGAGAGCGTCGTCGAGTCCGTGCGCATATACGTGATGTATCCGGACTCGTAGAGCCGCTGGGCGACGCGCATCGTCGTCTGGGCGGAGAAGCGGAGCTTGCGGCTCGCTTCCTGCTGCAAGGTCGCGGTCCTGAACGGTGCGGCGGGCTTGCGACGGTAGGGCCGCTCCTCGACCGAGCGAACGAGAAACGTCGAGCTCTCGAGTCTTGCGGCGAGCGCTCTCGCCCCTTCCTCGTCGAGCCGAGTGACTGCGTCGTCGCGCAGCTCTGCGGACGGTGCGAAGTCGCGTCCTTGCGCCACTCGTGCTCCATCGAGTGCGATGAGCCGAGCGTCGAAGGCGCCGGGATCGAACGTGGCCAGAAGATCCCAGTACTCGGCGGACGTGAACGCCATGCGCTCGCGCTCGCGCTCGACAACGAGCCGCGTGGCGACCGACTGCACCCGCCCAGCCGAGAGTCCGCGGGTGACCTTCTTCCACAGTACGGGAGACACCTCGTAGCCGTACAGCCGGTCGAGGATCCGGCGCGTCTCTTGAGCGTCCACCAGGCGCTTGTCGATGCTCCTGGTCTCCTCGAGCGCTCGCGTGATCGCATCTTGCGTGATCTCGTGGAAGACCATTCGACGGACCGGGACCTTCGGCTTCAAGACCTCGACGAGGTGCCACGCGATGGCCTCCCCTTCGCGATCTTCGTCCGTTGCGAGCAGGAGCTCGTCGGACTCTGAGAGGAGCTTTCGGAGCTCGGCGACGATCTTCTTCTTGCCGGGATCGACGACGTAATACGGCTCGAATGAGTTGGCGACATCAACTCCGAGGGCGCCAAATCTCTTCCGCTGCGCTTCGGGGACGTCTGAGGCGCGATCCGGAAGATCACGAATGTGACCCACGCTGGACTCGACGGCGTAATCGCTGCCGAGGTAGCCGGCGATGGTCCTGGCCTTTGCAGGAGACTCGACGATGACGAGGCGCTTCGGCATTGGCGGAACACCTTAGCGCTGGGATCAGGCGCCGCAATCCCGCGATACTGCTACGCATGGCCCGACCGCATCGCCCGAGCTGGTTCTACTACGTCGTCGCAGCCCTCAGTTGGCCAGTGCTGAAGACCGTGTTTCGCCATAGGGCGATCGGCGTCGCGAATGTTCCGCCGGACGGAGGCTTCGTCATGGCGGCGAACCACTGGTCGAACTTCGACCCCTGGCCACTCGCGCTCGACTTCTTCCCGCGACGCTACTTTCGCTTCATGGCGAAGGCCGAGCTCTTCTGGTTTCCACTCAGCGCTGTGATCACGGCGGGTGGTGGCTTCAAGGTGCGTCGTGGCGAGCGGGACGACGAGGCAATGGATACAGCCGTGGCGCTTGCTCGCGACGGTCACGTCGTGGTGATGTTTCCGGAAGGTACGAGGAGGCGGAAAGGCCTGCGCAAGAAATACGAGGCGCGTTGGCATACGGGCGCTGCTCGCATTGCGCTCGAGGCGGGCGTTCCGCTGGTGCCTGCGGGGATTGCGGGCACGAACCGGCTTGCTCGACTCGGTCCACTCCGAGTGGCGTACGGCCGGCCCATCGAGCTTGGCGACCTCTCGAGTCTTCCTGCGGCAGACGCGGCCCAGGTGGCGACCCATCGGTTGCAGGAGGCGATCACCGAGCTGGAGCGCTCGCTTTCATGAGGCCCCTCCTCGTCATGGACGGTGACTCCTTCGCGCACCGCGCCTATCACGCCCTGCCGTCCACAATGCGTCGACGAGACGGCGGTCCCGGCAACGCACTCATCGGGTTCACGAACATGCTGCTACGCCTCTGGCAAGAGGAGCGGCCCCGTACTGTCCTCGTTGCATGGGACACGCTCGATGTCCCCACGTATCGCCACACGGCCCTCGAGAGCTACCAGTCCGGTCGCGTGTTCGACGCGGAGCTGCTCGAGCAACTCGACCTCCTCCCGGTACTTGCTGCCTCGGCGGGCTTCGCCTGCGCGAAGGATGCCGGCTATGAGGCCGACGACTTCCTAGCGGCGGCCGTCGCTTACGAAGAGGCGGCCGGTAGAGAGACACTCGTTGCGACGTCGGATCGCGATGCCTTCCAACTCGCGAGCGCGAAGACGACGATTCTCCAGCCCGTGAGCGGATCGGCCCCCGCTCGCATCGGCCCAGCTGAGGTTCGCGGGCGCTACGGGGTGGATCCCGCGCAGGTCCCCGACTTCATCGCCCTGCGCGGAGATCCGTCGGATCGGATCCCGGGTGCTCGTGGCATCGGGGAGAAGAGGGCCGCTGACCTGCTCAACCAGTTCGGGTCGCTCGAGGCGATATTAGGAGAAGGCCGCTTCGAGGCGGAGGCAGATGCGTTGCGCCTCTATCGGCGGATTGCGACCATGGACCGGGAAGCTCCACTTCCTTCGCTCCCTGACGTCGAACCCGACTGGCCCGCTGCTGCAGACCACGCCCGTGAGCTCGGGTTGGCGGGTGTCGCAGCCAGGTTCGAGGAGACGGTTACGTGGATGTGATTAGCCATCCGGCCCTTGCCCATCTGCACTCACCCGGCCATCACGCCCATCCTGAGAGTCCGCGCCGGCTCGTGAAACTCCTCGATCGCTTTCCGGGCTACGTCCACGGACGGCAGGCCGACCGCGCGCAGATCGAGCGAGTGCACGACAGCGCCTATGTCGACGCGGTGGACGCGATTCTCGAAGAGGTCTGGCTCGATGAGGACACGTTCGCGGGCGCGACGACCTGGGAGGCGGCGTGCCTCGCCGCGGGGTGTGCCATTCGCGCTGTGGAGACTGGAGGCTTCGCCCTCGTGCGCCCACCCGGCCACCACGCACTGCGCGCTTCTGCAATGGGGTTCTGCATCTTCAACAACGTCGCCATTGCCGCACGCCATGCGCAGGTCGAACTCGGGCTCGCACGTGTTGCGATCTTGGACTTCGACGTTCATCACGGGAACGGGACGGAAGACCTCTTCCGCAACGACCCCTCCGTCCTCATGGTCTCCATGCACCAATGGCCGTTCTGGCCGGGAACAGGTGGGCCGGGGTCGAGCGACGAGCACACGTTCAACGTTGCCCTCGCCGAAGGGTCGGGCGATGAGGAGTATCTGCAAGCTTTCGACGACGTGGTTGACCCGGCGGTCAGCGCGTTCGAGCCAGACGTCGTGCTCGTGTCCGCCGGCTTCGACGCCCATCGCGACGATCCGCTGGCGCAGATGGAGTTGAGCGCGAGTGGGTTCCGCGAGCTCGCTCGCCGTTGCGGTGCGCTGGCTCCGCGCGTGGCAGCCGTGCTCGAAGGTGGCTACAACCTCGACACGCTTCCCGATCTGGTCGAGGCTGCGCTCGAAGGGTTCGCAGCGCGCTAGAGGCTTGTCAGCCCCGCGCGGTTTCGAGGCGCTCGAGTGCCCCGCGACGCGAAGAGACCCCAAGCTTCTTCAAGAGGCTCTTGACGTGTGAGCGGACAGTGTGCTCCGAAATGTAGAGCCGCTGCGCGATCTCGTCGGTGCCGAGGTGCTCGTCAAGGAGGAGCAGTACTTCGACCTCTCGGGCCGAAAGCAGTCGAGTGATCGCTTCGGGGATTCCGTCAAGCTTGCCTCCCTCTCGAACCCGGTCGAGGAGTCGACGCGCGACGCCTCCCGAGAGTGCGGCCTCGCCTCGCGCAACACCCCGGAGGAACGTCGCAATCTGCTCGGGGGGCTCAGTCTTGAGGAGGTAACCGGACGCCCCCGCACGGATCGCTGCGAGCAGGTTCTCCTCGGCATCCGATGCGGTGAGCACGACGACCTCGCATGCCGGTGCACGCTCGCGGATTCGCGGTAGCGCGGTTAGCCCGTCCATTCCCGGCATCGTCAGGTCGAGGAGGACGAGATCGGGTTGGAGGGTCTCGGCCTCCGCGATCGCTTGCTCGCCGTCTTCGGCTGCGCCGACGACATCGAAACCCTGCTGCGCGAGCAGCGCCGCGAGAGCATCTCGCGTCAGGGGATGGTCGTCCACGATCAGGATGCGTTCGGCCACGTTCCTCTTATCGGCACGACTCGACCTGCCGACAAGAGAACCGTGGAAGACGCGCGGCTTCAAAGCTATCGATCGTTGCTCCTCGGGGAGATTCTGCTGGTCGGTCTCCTCGCTTCGGGCACCGCGTTCTTCGCGGCGAGCGAGTCGCTTCAGTCGGCGTACGAGCTTCACGACGCGCGACTAGCGCTCGACACCTCGGTGGCCGTCGTCGCCGCGATCGTCTGCGTGCTGGCGTCCGTTCGCTTCCTCGTCGAGGGAAGAACGCTCGACCTGCTTCTCGCGGCCGGGTTCTGGAGCATTGCGCTCGGAACGTTCGCGTTCGGGCTCGCCCCAGTCCTAGGAGGCGGTGCGCTGACTCCGCAGTCGGCATGGGCGCTCGTCGGCGCACGACTCCTCGGTGCCGGCCTGATCGCGATCGCTCCGTATGTCCACGGACGTATTTCGACGCGACGGCCGTCACTGCTCGCAGCTGGAGGGGGCGTTGTTCTCGTCCTCGCTGCGGCGGGTATCGGGCTCGGTGGACTGGACTGGGGAGGCACCGCGCTTGGCGCCGACGTGGTCGAGGGCGCCTACGTGCAGGCGGCGGCTGCCCTGCTCGCAATGCTCTGGCTGGTGGCCGTCGTTGGCTTTGGTCTGCGGTTCCGCAGGTACGGGCGCGACCTCGACCGCTGGATGTGTCTTGCGGCAACGATCGCGCTCTTCGCTGACATCCATCTCGTCCTCACGCCCATCGTCTCGAGCGACTACGTCCTACTGGGCGACTTCCTCCGTGTCATCGCCTACGGGATCCTGCTCGTGGGCGTATGGCGCGCGATCTCCGAAGCCGAGTTCGGTCGTGCAGTGGCGGACGAGAGAGCGCGGGTCGCCCGGGAGATCCACGACGGGTTGGCCCAGTATCTCTTTGCCATCTCGACGCAAGTGAGCATGCTCGAATCGGGAGCTCCTTTGGAGGAGGTCCTCCCACGTCTGAAACAGGCTTCGACTTCGGCGCAGCAGGAAGCACGATTCGCGGTTCTTGCGCTTTCCTCGGCAGGAGGTTCGGCGAGGTTCGACTCGGCACTTCGCCGCTATGTCGAGCTCCTCACAGCGGACGGCCAACTCGACGTCGAGCTCGACATGGATCCCCAGGTCAGGCTAGCTCCGGACGAGCAGATCGAAGTGTTCCGGATCGTTCAGGAGGGACTGGGGAACGCACGTCGGCATTCCGGAGCAGGACATGTCGACGTGTCGATCTCGCATCAGGGTGGCAGGCGGGTCGTATCGGTCTCGGACGACGGGGTCGGGTTCGACGACGCTACGACGTTATCCGGACAGGGAGTCGCCAACATGCGGCTTCGAGCCCGGGCGATCGACGGTGAGCTGAGCCTGAAGTCGGCACCGGGGCGCGGCACGGCGATCGAAGTGGTTCTCAGAGCGGCGTAGTCGAGCGAACCTCGAGTCTGAGTTCGTACTCTGTCTAAGTTACGTCCAGACTTGTCGCTACGATGTGGTTGTGCCAGATTCCGGCTACATCCGCATCGGTGACCTGAGTCGTCGCTCCGGCGTCAGCCCTGAGCTGTTGCGGGCATGGGAACGACGATACGGGCTCTTCGAGCCCGATCGCTCCCCCGGAAGGTTTCGTCTGTACTCGGACGCCGACGTCGCGCGAGTTCAGGCCATGCAGGACCACTTGGCTCGAGGCCTGTCGGCGGCGCAAGCCGCTCGCCTCGTCCTCGCTGCGCCTACGCGAGAGGAGCCGGGTCTCGTCCTCGACGCCCCGCTGCTCGAGTTGCGGGAGTCGCTACTGAAGTTCGACGAGGTTGGCGCCCACGCTGCCCTCGATCGTCTGCTGGCAGTGCTGACCCTGGAGGTCTTCCTCCGGGACGCCGTGCTTCCTCTGCTGCGTGAGATCGGCGCGCGCTGGAAGAGAGGAGAGACAACGATCGGGCAGGAGCACTTCGCCAGCAGCGTCCTCCGTGGTCGCCTGCTCGCCCTCGGCCGCAGCTGGGGCCGGGGTGTCGGGCCGCTTGCGTTACTCGCAGCACCGCCGGCAGAACAGCACGACCTTGGGCTCGTTGTGCTCGGGTTGGGTCTCCATGACCGAGGGTGGAGGGTCACGTTCCTGGGAGCTGACACTCCGATCGAGACGATCGCCGACACCGCCCGCCGAGTATCGCCGGACGCAATCGTTCTGGTGGCTCTGGCGCCTTCGCGGCTGAAATCGGTGCTTCCGGCGATCGAAGCGATGGCCAAGGAGTGGCGTGTCTACCTTTCAGGAGAGGGCGCGTCGGCGGGGATTGCAGCTCGAGTGAAGGCCCAATACCTGAACGCGGGGCCGATGGAAGCCGCGGGCTTGCTTGCCGAGACGGTTCGCTAACTCCACCGACGTCTAGCGGGAGTACGAGTCCGCATTTCCCCGAACAGCAACACCGGCGCCTCCCGGATGTGCGTCGGCGGTAGTGATGGGAGAGTGGTCGGGATGGCAGGCCAGCCCGCGATCCTCGTTGCCTATGCCACCAAGAAGGGGTCGACTCGCGAGGTTGCGGAGGAGATAGGTGGCGCACTCGTGAAACGGGGGCTGCTCGCAGACGTACGCCCCGCGAGCGAGGTGCGCTCGCTGGAGCCTTACACGGGCGTCGTTCTGGGCGGCGCGCTCTACACCGGTCGCTGGCACGGCGATGCGCGAGCGCTTCTGAAGAGACATGCGCGGGCGCTCGAGCGCATTCCTCTCGCGGTCTTCGCCACGGGCCCGAAGACGC
>JAOUHF010000093.1 GCA_029865325.1 Thermoleophilia bacterium | reverse complement strand
CCGGGGCCACGTTCGGCCACGTCAACGTGCCGTCGTCGGCGAGGCTGTGGTTGCCCGTGGTGAGCCGCTCGGTCGTGAAGCTGAAGCTGCCGGCCGCCCCGTCCGGGTCGGTCTGCTTCTCGATAATGATCGTGCCCCCGGCGGCCTGCGCCTCCCCCCTCTCGCTCCACGAGATGAGGGCAAGCACGACGAGCGCCGTCATTGCCAGCAGGGCGCCGGAGACAGCACGCTTTCCAGCTAGCACCCTCGAATCGGCGACCGAAGGCGGATCGAGTCCTCGGCCCGGCTCGACTCGCTTCGACCACCAGCCGCGATCCACCCTGCCTCCCCCGCCGCAGTACCCAGTGCGCGGTTCCTAACACGGCGATGTGCGGAAGTCAACGAAGGCTTCGACCTTCGGGCGCGGTTCGGGTACGGGTTCATCCCAGGATGGTGCGCATTCCCTCCCGGAACTTGTCGGCGCCGCCGTTGGCCGGATGACGAACGTAATGGACCTCGCGGGATAGCTCTCTCTTGAGCGTCCGCTCGGCGACACGGCCAATCGCGACCACTTCCTGCGGATCCACTGCCTCGATGATCCGGCATGCGTAGGTCACGCCGCATCGACGCTCGACTGCGCTCGGCCCGCGGTTCGAGAGCCGATCACCAGGACGATGTGGGTGCGTGGGAACGGTGTTCCAGAGGAGCACACGCATGTCGGCGTCCAGATCCGCAAGAAGACCATGGACGATCGTTGCCGAGCCCAACATCCGCCGCGCCGCCGCGCGCGAACCATGATCGGCAGAGCCAACGCTCTCTCAGGCCTCTGAACTCCTCTGCAAAGCGAGATGTTCTGCGTTGCCATGCGTCAGCCTTAGGGCAACCTGTGTCCATAGGTGAGATCTCGCTGCCCCTCGCCGTTTACGCCGACGATCGCTAGCGACTGCGGGTGCGAGCCCCACCCTGCTCCCCCGTACAGGTAGCGCTCGAACACGACGAGCCGTGAGTCGCGTGACCACGAAGGATCGCCGCCACCAGATGCGATGCGGTGTGCGCGGCCGCTCCCATCGGCGTCTGCGGCGCAGACGTCGCCGTAGCACTGATAGGCGATCAAGCGGCCGTCTGGTGACCAGGCCGGCTCATAGCCGCCTCCGATGGACGTCCGGCGCCCGGTCTTTACATCTACGACGACGATCACTCCGTCACCCGCTTGAAAGGTGATCCTCCGGCCGTCGGGAGACCATGCCGGATCGGTCTCGCTTACCGCAGCGACCGAGCCTGGCCGACCGGCCCCAACGGAGCCTCGGTATCGAGGAAGGAGGCGATGGGAACGGGTTTCGCCCAGTCGAGCGATGTGGATCGCAGGCGCGGAGAACTTGAATGAACCACCACCGTACAGCGCAAAGACTCCGGGCTCGTCCCTGACGACTGCGAGCTCACGCCCGTTCGGCGCCCAAGCGGGAAGGGAGAACGCACCCCCTCGAAGAAAGAGCCTCGGCTTGCTCTTGTCGACGCGTAGCACGTAGACACCGCGGCTGCCGACGAAGGCGATCGTCTTCCCGTCGGGAGACCAGTCGACGTCGGTCGCGGTACCCCGGTACACGCGGCGCATTCCCGTTCCATCCGGGCGAATGAGATAGATGCCCCCGCGCCCGCGGGTCGTTGCGAACGCGATCCACCGGCCGTCCGGTGACCAGTCCGGATCCGCGTCGACGGTTCCGAACGAAACAAAGTTACTCGTCGCGTCTTCCCCGCTTCGAACTTGGGCGACCATGCCGCCGATGAGCGCTACAGCCGCTGTGCCCGCAAGAACGACGACCGTGACCTTCGCCAGCCTCCCACGACGACCCCACCAAGCGCCAACGCGGGCGTTGCGACGAACGATTCTGACCAGGGCGACGATCGTCGCGAGGACCCCGAGCCCGGCGAGCCAGGCGATGCCCATCAGGACTGCGATGAAGCCGAACACCTCCGCTCCCGAGAAGAGCTCCCATCCCTCCTTGCTTGTGTCCCAAGCCGGAGCGGCGAAGAACGTCAGCGTCACGATCCCAGCGCAGAGCGCCGTCCATGTCCAGAGCGTCGCCTTCATGAGCCTCGCTCACACACTTGTGCGAAGCGCTCAAGAAGCGCTCAACGCCGAACCGCAGCCAGCGTCCCATCCTCGGCCTTGAGCGTTTCTTGAGTCGCTGTGCCCTACTCTGCGAACGAACCAGGCCGAGTGCACTGAGCGGCGGCCAAGACGAAGGGAGACGAGAGCGTGTCGACGCGAAGCATCCCCCGACGGAGACTCTGGACCACCACACACCAGAGACGGCTTCTCGTCCCTGGAGTGCTGGTTGCGCTGGTCGTAGCTGTTGCGCTCATGCTGGCGCCAGCAGCGTTCAACAGCAGCACGCCGAACGGACTGTCCGCCTATGTGGATGTGAATACGCGTGGACAGGTGCCCCCCGGGAGTGTCGTTCGCAACTTCGTTCACGTCATCAACTCGAACGACTTTGGGTTGGGGCCCCTTGGCGTGCGTCAGACCATCGCTAACGCCTTTGTGATCGACAGCGTCGATCTGACGACCATCTTCAACGGCGTACAGATTGGCGACGCCTTCAGCGTCGCCGCGCCCCCAAACTCGACCGACTTCACAGGGCGCTGGCCCACAACCGTTACGGGAAACGTCAATGCCGGCTTCCAAGTCGGGAAGCCGGCGGTCATTCCTGGCGAGAACACGGTGGCGTTCTATGTCGGTCAGCCCCTGGAACTCGGGAGCGGCAAGTACACGTTCAGGTACGCCCTCCACGGGACGATCAACGGCAACGCCGTGGATCTAACCGCGACGAGCCCGCAGATCATCGCGAGCGACTGAGCGGTCCGGCGGTTCAGCGAGGAGGCCCCCGAGTGGTGGGGCCTCGCGTCGCCCGACTCCGCAGCGCGTCAGACTCACCTTTCATGCGGTTCCTCAGACGGCGTTCAACTCAGCCCGACGACCCCCGAGTCGCGGCACTTGCTGACGAGCTGGCCGTAGCGTGGGGCGCGATGCCGTCGTGCCTCATCTGGTCAGGGTCTCTGCCGGCAGCCGAGGACGAGCACGCCGCGGTCACCGCGCTGGTACGAGAGCGTTGGTGGGAGTTCAATGGCCGCGGGAGATTGGACGAGATGGACGAAGCCCCCGCGGTGCAGCTTCTGACGTGGGTGTTCGGGCACGCACTCGAGGGCGATCAGGAGGTAATTCCGCTCGCTCGCGCCGGCGACCTGGCGGCGAAGTTCATATCGCTGCTTCCTGAGCGCCGTCGTTGGTTCGGAAACAGCTGGGATGGGCCGCCGTTTCCCCGTCCACGCTTCGACGCGGACGAATACGCGCAGACCGACTGGGACGAGGTGGCGGAGACGCTCAGGTCGAAGATTGCGCACGCCCCTCCCGAATGGTTCGACCCCGCGCAGCTCAAGGAGGCTGCACGGGAAAGGCTCGACCTGTACGCGAGGGAGGGGATCGAGCCCGGCTCCTCCGTCCGCTCGTGGAATGACCTGACAGACCACGTCTGGGATACGGGGGTCGTCGCGGTGGCGGAGGGTCGCGCATGGATCGCATGGTTCACTGACGACGACTGAACCGTCACGCGCGTGGCCTCAGCCGTCGAGCCGGGCCCACACGTAGGCATCGCTCTTGCCGAAAACGAGGATCTGCGTATGCCTTCCGTCGACACGGGGCAACGGCTCCGCCTCAAGGTGACTGCGGATCGCCCGCAGCTGCTCGCGCTCAGGGGGATCGTCGAGCGGGAAGTCGGAGCTGTCCGTCCGAAAGACGCTCGCACGTCCGGGCTCGTCCGTGTAGATGCGGGCGCGGTAGCTGCGGTCTCCGAAGATGAATCTGTAATCCCAATACCTGTACTCCTGGTCGTAGCGACCCTGCGCGTCCGGATCGCCGATCAGATCTTCGAAGTACTCCTTCGTCACCGTGAACTCCCTCGCCGCGATCACAGATCTTCCGAGATGAGCCGGACTGTCGGCGCGCTCGACACGCCGAGGAGAGGCTCTGGTCAGCGGGTTGGTCTCGTTCACTTCGCTCCTGACGACGGCTGCCATCTTCTTGGCTCGGAGATGTCCGAAGAGCGCGGTGCAAAGCACCACGAGGAAGGCAACGACGAGTACGGCGATGGCGATGCCGTAGAGCCATGTAGACACGACGACCAGGTCGCCTGCGAACGAGACGAGCCAGATGAAGGCCACGGCTGCCGGTACGACGAACCACCAGAGGACGCACTCGGCAAGGCAACCGGCCTCCCAGGCAAGCCAGCTGCGCACAGGCCCTCCGCGGCGTGTCATATTCCGTCGTCGCTCAGGCAGTAGACGAATCGAATGACGGTCACCGCGCCACTTGCACGGCGTCGTATGTCGACCGTGCAGGTGTCCCTGTCATCGAGAGCTGGTGCGTCGACGTCGAGGCCGCACCACCACCACTCGGAGCCGTCGGCATTGTCGTCCGCATGGTCGCAATCGGCCGCTATCGCACGATGATGCGCGTATGCGCGGTAGCCGTTGACGACTGCCGCCTCGACCGGCGCGCCGTCCCTTGTCTCCGCGCAGCCAACGAGTGCGAGCGTGGACAGGGCGATGAGAAGACCCGGTCTCCACATGCTCCGAGTATGTCGCCTGGCGCTGAAGCATCACTCAACAGCGCTTGTGGGGCGCAGCTGTGGGTGCGCTCAAGCGACATCCCAGGTTTCAAAGGACATTCCGCACACTTTCCCCCGGGTGGCACAACGGAGTCGCGTGCCCGATGATCACGCCCGTGAAGATCGTCCTGCGTGCGGAGGGCCCGTACTGGCTGGGGGACACCGCGGACGAGCAAGCCCACGATCCGTGCGCGCATGGGAGCGTCACGCTCGCGATTGATGAGACCTTGTTCGCAGGGCCGCCCGAGACGGATGGTACGAATGTGACCGGCGCAGGCCTGTTCTTGCTCCGAACGCTCTCGTACAGCCATACGCATCCGGATTGGCTGGTGACCGAAGGCGAAGACGACAACCAGTTACTTGCGCACTGCGCGAGCCCGCTCCCCTCCTCGGGAACGAACGACGAGTTCGCCGTCTACGTCGCCGGCTGCCCTTACGGCGTCAACGTCGAAGTCCTCAGGGACGACGGAACCGTGGTCATTCGGCGCGATGAGCGCTCTGCGCAGGTCACCGCTGAGGACTGGCGAACGGCGGTTCTCAGCTTCTGCGAGGCAGTCGAGGCGTTCTACGAGACGTCACCGCCGCGTCTCCCGCTCGATGCGAACCACGACGAGTGGGAGCCGTTCTGGCAGGAGTGGAACGATCGGAAGCGGATGGCCCTCCGATCCGGTGAACATCTCTGATGGCCTTGCGGCCCCGCCCTTGGGAAGACGCGATCTCAAGCCTCGTCCGCTCGATGAAGGAGCCTTCGAGGAGCTCGCCGCCGAAGCACGCCGCCTCAGTCAATACACCCTGCCGCTCTTCGGGTGGCACTCCCGAACTGTGGCGCTCGGAGTTCAAGGAACACTCCCGCACGTTTGGGCACGCGACGTGACTGTCACCGGGCAACCTCGCGTCCGTGCTTCGGATGGACGAGGGCCTCTCGGTTCGGGGGCAGGCACTGAAGCCTGGATGCATATGCTCGCGGCGTGGGATGGGGTGGATGCGTCTGGTGGTTCATCGTCCTCCCTGGGCTCGGAATTGGGTTCCTGATCGCCGTTGCTACGGGCAACGGCCGGGCCGCGCTTTCCATGGGCGCTTTCGCGGCCTTGTGCTACTTCGCGTACATCCTCACTACATGGGGTCGCCAGGTCTGGGCGTTCTCGGAACGTCGCGGCATCTGGGGAAAGTCAGGCTTCTCTCGTCTCGTGGACCTGAGGTATCCCACTCTCGTCTACGGACGAGAGAGATTCTCCGAGCTTCCCTCGCTCTTCACCAACTACTTCCATCAGGACTGGGATCTCGACGGCAACGAGGAGGCTGTTGTCCGACAGTGGATCGAGGACTCGTCGCCGGAGGAGGTCGGCGAGCTCAGCAAGCAACTCGACACTCTGCTTGCACTTGGTCTGAGTGAGGAGGACATGGAGCGGGCGATCCTCGGCGAACTCCAATGCAACTACGACTCTTTTCGCCGCGACGGGACGACCGTGACCGAGTGGGTTCGGTCTATACGAGAGCGGCTGGGGTAGGGACGAGAGATGCGCAGGCGGCCAAGGCCGTCGCACGGAGCATGGCGCCCCTCCGGACGTGGTGTTCGCCAAGAAGAACCGGAGCCCTCAACTCGAGCCGGGCTCAAGAGACATTCCCGCACGCTGGCGCACCCGGCCGTTGTCTCGCTTGCTTGCCATCACCGAGCCGTCTCGCCAGTGCCCCCTTGTATTCGGCATGGTGGGTGTGAGAAGGTCGGCTGCGGCGTATGGCCACAATCTCCGAAAACCCCGAATCAACAGGGCGAGGCTGGAGCGAACGGTGGTCTCCGCTGGGTGGCCTCGGCTTCGTCATCGGGATCATTGCCCTCCTAGTCTTCAATCCCGATTCAGGAGAGACGCCTGCGGACGTGATCAAGGCGGCGGACGACAAGCACGACCTGTTTGTCGCCATGGCCATCTTCGGACTCGTCTCGATCCCGCTCCTCCTCTGGTTCGTTTCGGGGCTGCATGCCCGAGTGCGTCGTCTCCAATCAGAGACGGCACCTGCTCTCGTGCTCGCGGGCGGAACTGCCTTCGCGCTTCTCTTCTTCATTGCGTTCGAGATCTTCGCCGCCCCATTCACAGACTTTCCGGGCAAAGCCGATCCAACGCTCGCGGCGAACACCTATCTCACGATCGACGACATCGGCTGGGTGATACTCGGAGGTGCTGGGGTCGCGTTCGCGCTGATGGCCATTGCGGCGTCCATCGCTGCCCTCAAGAGCCGAACTGTGCCAACCTGGCTCGGCTGGCTCGGCGCGATCGTCGGCCTGGCCGCCGCAGCGACGGTCATGTTCTTCGGAATCTTCGCCTGGATCGCCTGGATCCTGGTCGCTTCGATCCTGCTGCTCGTGCGCCGCGCCTAACCAGGAGCCCCTCGGCTCAAGCGACATTCCCTAACACTGGCGCAGTCCAGTCGACCGTCGTCGGAGTCAGCAAGAGTCCTTCGTAGCCCGAGGTTCGAACGTCGTATCCTCTGGTCAGGTCTTGTTCAGGTCAGAGTCCTTGGTCCGTCTCTAGGTTGCCGCAATGGATTACAGGCTGTACCACGCGATCAACGAGTTCGTGCTCGACCATGACTGGCTGGGACGTTTCCTCGTCGGGCTTGAGAATTGGGCCGTGCCGCTGCTGGCGGTTGCAACCTTCGGGCTCTGGCTTCTAGCCCGGCCCGGAGGAGACCGCAAGTGGAAGCTCGCCTCAGCGAGTGCGCTGGCAGCGGCAGCCCTTGCGCTCATTATCAATCAGGTGATCGGCCAGCTCTGGCACCGAGAGCGACCCTTCGCCTCGCATCCCTCAGCCCACGTCTGGGGCAGCCGCTCACACGACCCGTCCTTCCCCAGCGACCACGCGAGCGCCGCGTACGCCATCGCGTTCGCCGTTTTTCTGTTCGACCGCGTCGCTGGCTCGACCTTCCTTCTCGCAGCCACACTCATCGGCGTCGGACGGGTGTTCATCGGCGCTCACTACCCCGCCGATGTTCTAGCGGGCGTCTTGGTCGGCCTCGGCGCGGCGCTTCTTGTCGTACGAGCGGGAATGCCGCTACTCGATCGGCTCGTACATCTGGTGGAGAGAGTGACCGATCCCAGCGTGGCGCGATTCTGGCGTTGGAGCCACCGAAGCGCCGCTCTTCGCAGGTGAGCCGTAAACGCTCAAGGGACATTTCTGATCACTGGCCCAGGCGAGCAGTGCATCGCCAGAGGCATCGGCACGCAAGCGCTGCGATGAGCGTGCTCTCACGCGCGATGCGATTCGAGCTTCCCCTCATGGTTCTCGTGATGCCGGGTGGCTACTGCCCGTTCAGCGCGGCCGACAGCGCAGAAAGCGTGGCGGGGCCGACGACGCCGTCCTCCGCGAGTCCGGAGGCCTTCTGGAAAGCGCGGACGGACTGCTCGGTCGCCGGCCCGAACTTCGCGTCGACACTGCCGGTCGAGTATCCGAGTTCGACCAGGACGGCCTGAACCTGGCGCACTTCCTCGCTCTTGTCCCCTCTACGAAGGACTACGCCTTCCGGGAGCGTGGTCGGGGCAATCGTCGTCGGCGTTGTAGTTGTCGGGGCGGTCGTCGTCGGCGTTGTGGTCGTCGTCGTCGAGGTGGTCGTCTCGGCACCTCTGTCCGACCCCGTAAGCCCGCGCGCGACCAGGACGCCGGCGGCGAGAAGAAAGACGGCGCCTCCGATTACGGCGACCAGGATCCTCTTGTCTCGTTCGCTCTCGGGCCGCGGGGTTTGAGGTTCCGGGCGACTTGAGGGAGGCTCGCGGGGCTCGTCACGGCCGGCGGAAGGTGGAACGTCGGGCTCGATGAACCAGTCGTCCTCCGGCGCGAGGGGCGGAGTCGAGAAGCGACCCCTGCTCATGGCCAAGAGGGTACTGGCTCGACCGGAGGACCGGATGTTGGCAAGGTACGTTCAAGAGGGTGGTTTGAATCACACGAATTTGGGTCAAGCGACGTTATGCGATCTTCGGATGGCTCGTCTGGAAGCTCTGGACGCGCCGGCTCCGCCGCAAGGTGCGGTGGCCCGCGGCGTAGCTCCGCCTCGCGGTCGGACGGCTCCGACTGACGCGATTGTGCCGTCGGTCGTCGGTGGTGTCGGCAGATCGCGAACTCCCGTGTCG
>JAOUHF010000013.1 GCA_029865325.1 Thermoleophilia bacterium | reverse complement strand
CGACGACCTGCGTCGCGACGCCGATGTACGCGCTCTCGGAGATCGTCCCGGGAAGCTCGTTCACGCCTCCCCCTGCTCCGAGGGTGATCTTCTCCGGCCGAACGCCCGCCGCCACCTTCCCCGTCCGGCCGTCCACGTCGGCCCGGACGAGCTCACCCGTCTCGAGGCGTACGGCATCCGCGCCTTCGACGGTACCGGGCAGCAGGTTCGACGCCCCGAGGAAGCCCGCCACGAAGGCGGTCGCCGGGCGCTCGTAGAGCTCCTCTGGGGGGCCGAGCTGCTCGATGCGCCCCTGGTTCATGACGGCGATCGAGTCCGCCATGGTCATCGCCTCCTCCTGATCGTGCGTGACGTGGACGAACGTGAGCCCGATCTCGTGCTGGATGCGCTTCAGCTCGAGCTGCATCTGCTTGCGCAGCTTCAGGTCGAGCGCACCGAGCGGCTCGTCGAGCAGCAGGACCCGCGGCTGGTTGACGAGTGCCCGCCCCAGGGCCACGCGCTGCTGCTGGCCGCCCGAGAGCTGCTTCGGCCTGCGCTTGCCGAGCCCTGACAGGCCGACGAGCTCGAGCATCTCCGCCACGCGACTCTTGACCTCTCCCTTCGGAACGCCCTTGCGCTCGAGCCCGAAGGCGATGTTGTCCTCGACCGACATGTGCGGGAAGAGCGCGTAGCTCTGAAACACCGTGTTGACGTCGCGTTTGTACGGCGGAAGCCCAACCACATCCTGGTCACCGAGGAAGATCCGACCCTCGGTCGGCTCCTCGAACCCGCCGACCATCCGCAGGGTCGTGGTCTTGCCGCAACCCGAGGGGCCCAGCAACGCGAAGAACGACCCCCGCGGGACCTCGAGCGAGATGCCGTCCACCGCCACCGTGCGGTCGAAGAGCTTGACGACCTCGTCCAGGCGGACGTCGGGCGCCGCGGTGTCCGTCGAGGTCATGCCAGCTTCACGCAGACGTGCTTGATACGCGTGTACTCCTCCATCGAGTAGATCGACATGTCCTTCCCGTAGCCGGACTCCTTGAAGCCGCCGTGCGGCATCTCCGAAGCGAGCGGGAAGAGGTGCTCGTTGACCCAGACCGTGCCGAAGTCGAGCTTCGCGGCCACCTTCATCGCGCGGCCGAGGTTTTCCGAGAAGACCGAGGCGGCAAGCCCGTAGCGAACGCCGTTCGCCATCTCGATCGCGGCCTCGTCGGATGCGTACGACTGCATCGTGACAACAGGCCCGAAGACTTCGTTCTGCACGATCTCCGCGTCCTGACCGACGTCGGTGACGATCGTGGGCTTCACGAAGAAGCCGCGGTCGCCGACAGCCTCGCCCCCGGTGAGGATCGTCGCCTTCGCATCGCTCGCACGCTCGAGGAAGCCGAGGACGCGCTCCTGCTGCTCCGCCGAGATGACGGGGCCCATCCCGATGTCGTCGTCCGTTGCCGGGTCACCGACTGTGAGCGACTCCACCGCCTTGACGGTCTCCGACAGCACGTCGTCGTAGATCCGCTCCGAGACGAGGATGCGAGAGGAAGCCGTGCAGTCCTGGCCGGAGTTGAAGTAGCCGCCGATCTTCACCGCTTCGGCCACGGTGGCCGGGTCGGCATCGTCGAGTACGACCATCGGCGCCTTTCCGCCGAGCTCGAGGTGAACGCGCTTCACCGTCTGCGCAGCATTGGCGGCGATGAGCTTGCCCGTGGCCGTGTCGCCGGTGAGCGAGACGAGCCGGATGTCTGGATGACGGACGAGCCCGTCACCGACGGGGATCCCGTCACCGGTCACGACTTGCAGGACACCCGGGGGGATGACGTCCTGCGCCAGCTCGGCGAAGCGGAGCATGGTGAGCGGCGTCTGCTCTGCGGGCTTGATGATCTGGACGTTGCCTGCGGCGAGCGCAGGACCGATCTTCCACATCGCCATGAAGAGCGGATAATTCCAGGGGCAGATGCCCGCCACGATCCCGAGCGGCTCCCTGCGGATCATCGACGTATAGCCCTCGGCGTACTCCGCGGCGGCCTTTCCCTCGAGATTTCGGGCGGCACCCGCGAAGAACCGCAGGTTGTCCGACATCACGCCCGGCTCGTCGACGGCCACCCACCAGGGCTTGCCCACGTTGAGCGACTCGAGTCGGGCCAACTCCTCGGCGTTCTCGTCGATGATGTCGGCGAGCTTCAGCAAGAGCTCCATGCGGTCCTTCGGAGTCTTGTCCTGCCACTCGCTCCACGCCTTCTTGGCGGCGTCGACGGCGCGCTCGACGTCCTCGGCCGTCCCGCGCGCGACCTCTGCGATCACCTCGCCGGTCGCCGGGTTCAGGACCTCCATGGTCTCTCCCGATGTCGAGTCGACAAACTCGCCGCCGATGAAGTGCCTCTGCTGGGTTACCGACACGCTCACGTGAGACCTCCGTTCGGTGAAATCGAGGGCAGCGTAACTCGCTCTTGAGGGCCGCGCCAAGCCATCGTTCAGGTAGAACCCGCAGCGCCATGAGGATCCTCGTCGTCGGAGCGGGTGGAGTCGGCTCCGCCTTCGCCGCCATCGCACAGCGCCGCTCGTTCTTCGAGCGCATCGTTCTCGCGGACATCGACCCCGGCCGCCCTCAGGCCGTCGTCGACTCACTCGGCGAGCACGACCGCTTCGGTTCGGCCAGGCTCGACGCCTCGGACGAGGACGCGGTCGTCCGCCTCATCGCGGACGTGAAGGCAGACGCCGTGCTCAATGCCACGGATCCGCGCTTCAACCCACAGATCTTCGACGCATGCCTGCGCGCTCGCGCTACCTACCTCGACATGGCGATGACACTTTCTGAGCCCCACCCCGTCCACCCGCACGAAGAGACGCACGTGAAGCTCGGCGATTACCAGTTCGCCCAGGAGGAGAACTGGAGACAGGAAGGGCTGCTGGCCCTCCTCGGGATCGGCACGGAGCCGGGCGCGTCGGACGTATTTGCGCGTTACGCAGCCGACGAGCTCTTTTCCGAGATCGACGAGGTCGGGATCCGCGACGGCGCGAACCTCGTCATCGAGGGCTACGACTTCGCACCGACCTTCTCGATCTGGACGACGATCGAGGAATGTCTCAACCCGCCCGTGATCTGGGAGCGTGGCCGCGGCTGGTTCACGACGGCGCCGTTCTCCGAGCCCGAGGTGTTCGACTTCCCCGAGGGAATCGGGCCGGTCGAGTGCGTCAACGTCGAGCACGAGGAGGTACTGCTCGTTCCCCGGTGGATCGACTGCGATCGCGTCACATTCAAGTACGGGCTCGGCGACGAGTTCATCGCGGTGCTGAAGACGATCCACAAGCTCGGCCTCGACGCCACGCAGAAGGTGCGCGTGCGCGACGTCGAGGTCGCGCCCCGGGATGTCGTTGCAGCGACCCTCCCAGACCCGATGACGCTGGGTGACCGCATGACCGGGAAGACTTGCGCGGGAACGCTCGTCACAGGTCTCGGGAAGGACGGCACCCCGCGGAAGACCTACCTCTATCACGTGGTCGACAACGAATGGTCGATGCGCGAGTACGGATCGCAGGCGGTCGTCTGGCAGACGGCGATCAACCCGGCGATCGCGCTCGAGCTGCTTGCTTCAGGCGATTGGAGCGGGACGGGCGTACTCGGCCCCGAAGCGTTCCCGGCGCAGCCGTTTCTCGACAAGCTCGCGGAGTACGGTTCGCCGCACGGCGTCCTCGAGCTGTAAGCGCTGTCCGTTTGAGACATGGCGGGGGTCTGACCCCGGGTCAGACCCCCAGACGTGTCGATTTCCGACGCCTTGTTCGTCGTATCGGGGTGACGTCTAGGATCGACCCGTGCCGGTCGTGAAGCTTCGGGCTCCGCTCTCGGAGCTTGCCGGAGGGAACAAAGAACTCGAGCTTGACGGCTCGACCGTCGCCGAGGTTCTGCAGGCGCTCGAGCGCGAGCACCCGGACGTCAAGGGCTGGATCCTCGACGAACGCGGGTTGATCCGCGAGCACATCAACGTGTTCGTGAACAAGGACTACGGACGGGAAGACACGGCGGTCAACGCTTCGGATCGGCTGCACGTGCTCCCGGCGATCTCGGGAGGATGAGATGACTGAGCTACTCGTGGGGACGAAGAAGGGCCTGTTCGTGCTCGAAGGGGAGGCCGGCGGGCCGTTCGCGGTGACTTCGCGCGCCTTCGCCGGGGAGCCGGTCGAGTTCGCGATGCGCGACGACCGCAACGCGCGAACCTTCGCCGCGGTGACCTCCGCGTTCTATGGGCCGAAGCTCTTCTACTCGGACGACCTCTCGGACGAGTGGCAGCAGGCCGAGGGAATCGCTCTCCCCGAAGAGGCAGAGAAGGCGATGACCCGCCTCTGGTCGGTCGTTCCCGGCGAGAAGGACGGCCTCATGTACGCAGGCGGCGATCCCGGCGTCCTCTTCGAGAGCCACGACGGCGGCGAGACGTGGGCCCTAAACCAGTGGTTCTGGGAGCAGCCGACCCGGCCCGACTGGAGCCCCGGCGCCGGTGGCATGTGCCTGCACTCGATCGCAACCTGGCCCGGAGATCCGGCTCGAATCGCGCTCGCAATCTCCGCCGTGGGCGTCTGGCTCTCGGACGACGGCGGTCGGACCTGGCGCCATGGAAACAATGGCCTCTACCCGCGGTACATGCCCGAGGAGGCGCGCACGGACACGATCGACCTCTGCGTCCACAACATGCATCGGGCGCCCAAGCGACCCGAGCGGCTCTTCATGCAGTTCCACGGCGGCGTCTACCGCTCGGACGACGCCGGCGAGAGCTGGGTATCGATCGCCGACGGCCTTCCGTCCGACTTCGGCTTTCCGATGGTGATCGATCCTGACGATCCGGACAACGCGTACGTCATTCCGCTCGTCGCGGACATTGATCGCACGACGCCCGAGGGAAAGGTGCGCGTTTATGAGACGCGCGACGCAGGGACGAGCTGGATCGAGCGCGGAGACGGTCTCCCGTCGAGCAACGCCTACCTCACGATCCTCCGCCAGGCGTTCTGCCGCGAAGGTTCGGGTCCGTCGATGGGCCTCTACTTCGGCGCGACCTCGGGCGACGTCTTCGGATCGCGCGACGCGGGCAAGACGTGGTTCACGGCGGCGACAAACCTCCCGCCGGTGCACTCCGTGCGCGCCGCATAAGCTTTCGCTCGGCGGCCTATCAGTCGGTCGATGACCCGAACGACATCACCGCTTGGCGCGACTTCGCAAGCCTCGACGAGGCTCAGGCATGCGTCTCCTCGGCACGACTGAGAGAGGTCATGGCCGAGGGGGGCGTCGCCGGAGAGCCGAATGTCTGGTTCGCGACGGAGGTCTGACGCTCACTCGGGCGCGTCGAAGCCGCGCCCGTCGATCTTCTCGACCACGATGCGGACGGTGACGCGCCGTTCGCCCGGCTGACGAAACGGGTACGTGTCCTTTCCGACGTACTTCTTCGCCAGCCGGTCGATCTGCGCGTCGGCCCCCTCGTCCACGAGCTTCGCCGTTCCGCTGACCGAGAGCCAGCGATACGGATCCTGGGGATCCACGATCGTCAGCGCGACGCGTCCATCGCGGGCGATGTACGTCGGCTTCGCGCGACCGTGGGCAGTATTGAAAGACACACCCTCGTCGTCCACGTCGACCCACACGATCGTCGAGTGCGGCGAACCGTCCGGGCGCAGGTCGGTCACGACGCCGACGAACGGGTTGGCAAGGAACTCGCGCTGGGCGTCGGTGAGTTGCGTCACGAGATCGCCACCATGCGGTCGATCGCGCCGCGCGCACGATCGGCGATGTCGTCGGGAACCGTGACGACGTACTTCCAGTCGCGCAACGAGTCGCGGAGCTTCTCGAGCGTGATCATCTTCATGTAGCGGCAGATCGCCTTCTCGGAAACCGCCTCGAAGCGCTTCTCGGGAGCTTCCTTCTGCAGCCGATGGATGATCCCCGTCTCGGTCGCGATCAGGAAGCGCTCCTTCGGCGACTGCTTCGCGAACCGGATCATTCCCTCGGTCGAGAGGATGTGCGTCTTCGCGTTGCCGAAGGCCATGCACTGGCTCGCGCACCCGCACTCCGGGTGGACCAGGAACTCTGCGTCGGGCGCCTCGGCCTGCATGCGCTCGATATCCCGCGGCCGGATGCCGGCGTGGACGTGGCACTCCCCCATCCAGATGCGGAGCTTCCTCCCCGTGACCTTCTCGAGCCACAGTCCGAGGAACATGTCGGGCAGGAAGAGGATCTCCGTGTCCTCCGGAATCGAATCGATCACGCCTTTCGCGTTGCCGGACGTGCAGCAATAGTCGCTCTCCGCCTTCACCTCGGCCGTCGTGTTCACGTACGAGACGACGACTGCACCCGGGTTCTCCGCCTTCCAGACTCGGAGCTGATCCGCCGTGATCGACGCCGCGAGAGAACAGCCCGCGTCGAGATCGGGGATAAGCACGGTCTTCTGCGGGCTCAAGATCGCAGCGGTCTCGGCCATGAAGTGGACGCCGCAAAACGCGATCGCGTCGGCATCCGTCGCAGCTGCCTCGCGGGAGAGGCCGAGCGAGTCTCCGACGAAGTCCGCGACGTCCTGAACCTCGGGCACCTGGTAGTTGTGGGCGAGGATTACCGCGTCCCGCTCTGCGGCGAGCGCGCGGATCTCCTCCTGCATGGTCGTGATTTCGAGTGCGGTCATTTCAGCTCCAGTGAGACGTCGAGAGAACGGGCGGAATGCGTGAGCGCGCCGACAGAGATCTCGTCGACGCCGGTGTCGGCGACACCACGAACGTTCTCGAGCGTGACGCCCCCTGAGGCCTCGAGTCGCGCACGCCCGCCGACGAGCGTGACAGCCGACCGGAGCTCGTCGAGGGTCATATTGTCGAGGAGGATCGCGTCAACGCCTGCGTCGAGCGCCTCCGACACCTGTTCAACCGTCTCGCACTCCACTTCGACCGGGAGGACAGTCGTCGCGCGCAAGCTCTCGACCGCCTGTGCGATGGACCCGGCGGCGCGGAGATGGTTGTCCTTCACCAGCACAGCGTCGTCGAGGCCGTAGCGGTGGTTGCGGCCGCCCCCACACACGACCGCGTGCTTCTCGAGCGGCCGCAGGCCGGGTGTGGTCTTGCGCGTATCGAGAATCGTGGCGCTCGTGTCCGCCACCGCGTCGACATAGCGCTTCGTCAACGTCGCGACGCCGGAAAGTCGGCCGAGAAAGTTGAGGGCTACACGCTCACCGGTCAGAATCGCACGCTCGGATCCCGTGACGACCGCGACAGCAGTCGGGCCCTCCACGATCGCGCCCTCCGAGACGAGCCTCTCGAACTCGACACCAGGATCGAGGGCCCGGAACGCCGCCTCGGCGGCGCCGAGCCCACACACGACACCGGGCTCTTTCACGAACAGCTCTGCCGTCCCAACGGCATCTTCGGACACGGTCGCTTCGGTCGTGACATCGCCCTGCCCCACGTCTTCGGCGAGCGCCGCGAGAACGATCCGCTCGAGTGCGTCCGTTGCTACGGCCATGTCTCCAAGACAGGCTCGGCGCCCGGTCGCAGCACGACATGTCGCTCGAATGCTTCACTCTCCGCCGGGAAGTCGATGCGGAAATGCGATCCGCGACTTTCCTCTCGTGTGAGTGCGCTCTCCGCAATGAGCCGGGTGAGCAAGTGCGGCGCGGACTGAAGGCGTTCCAGGCCCGCCGCGTCGCGGATCAACCCGCAGTCCTCCCAGAGCCCGCGGCGCAAAGCGGCCGTTACGGGCTCCGCCGCAGCGGGAACCGAGGCCTTGGGCAGTCGTGCCGGCAGGCCGGGCTCTGCGAGGGCCGCAAGGGCAGCGCGGCGGCCGAAGACGAGGCACTCGAGCAGCGAGTTCGAAGCCAGGCGATTCGCGCCGTGCACCCCCGTCGCCGCGCACTCGCCGGCCGCATAGAGACCTGCGAGCTCGCTGCGCCCGTCGAGGTCGGTGAGGATGCCTCCGACACTGTAGTGGGCCGCAGGTGCAACGGGGATCGGTGTCGCAGCCGGGTCGTACCCCTCCTCGGCGAGGCTCCCCATGAGGCCCGGGAACCGCGCTCGGTCGATCGCGCGCAGGTCGAGGAGAGCGGTTCCGCGCGCAGCGATCTCGCGGGCGACGACATCCCGGGGCGCGAGCTCGTCCGTAAAGCGCTCTCCGTGCTCGTCGAGTAGGAGAGCGCCTTCTCCGCGCAGCGCCTCCGAGAGAAGAAGCGACGAGTCGACGAGAGTCGTCGGATGAAACTGCACGAACTCGAGGTCGGCGAGGCCGACGCCTGCTCGGTATGCCGCAGTCATTCCCTCCCCGAGAGCACCGGGAGGATTCGTTGTCCGTTGCCAAAGGGCGGCGGCGCCCCCGGTGGCGACGAGAGTGGCACGAGCAGCGACGGCGCGCCTGTCCGTGACGACGCCCACGCACCTCTCGTCCGTGAACCAAAGCGACAGCATGCGCTCGCCCTCCGCGACCTGAATTCGCGGGTGCGCGAGGACACGCTCGGCGAGCAAACGGGCCACACGATCGCCGGTCGCGGCGCCACCCGCATGAACCACACGACGACGGCTGTGGCCGCCTTCGAGGCCGAACCCTTCGTCGAACTCGACTCCAAGTTCAACGAGGTCGCGAATCCGGGCGGGCGCCTCCTCGGTGAGCACGCTCACCGCGCTTCGGCGGCAGAGTCCGCGGCCGGTGCGAATCGTGTCCTCGGCGTGCAGCTCGGGCGAATCGTCGTCCGCGACCGCCGCCGCTATCCCGCCCTGAGCGAGCTGGCTGTTGGACGAGAGGAGCGGTCCCTTCGTTAAGACAAGAACGTCGCCTTCGGTGGCCGCGCACAGGGCCGCGACGAGTCCAGCGACTCCGCCGCCGACGACGACGAGATCGAGTGCTTCGGAGTGAGGTGTGCCGTTTTTCGCGCTCATGCTAGTTTTAGCCTCTGAGTCAATAACCTCATGGCTGAGTTTACCACCCCACCCGCACTTCCCGTGCATGTCGCGCTCGCAGTTGTGTTCCAGGTGCGAGTCGGAGTGCTGGAAGTTCTCCTCTGGGAGCGGGCTCGCGATCCGTTTCGAGGAATGTGGTCGCTTCCCGGCGGCGCGCTCGTGTCCAGCGAGACGCTCGAGCAGTCGATCTTGCGCCATCTGGCCACAAAGGTCGACGTTCGCGAGGTGGCCCACCTCGAACAGCTCGGTGTCTGGAGCGAGCCGGCGCGCCACCCTGAGCGATGGGAGCTCGCAACGGCGTACCTCGGGCTCGTCCCTCTCGGCATCGACCCGCGCGTTCCGGCAGACACCCGGTGGCATCCCGTCGACGACCTGCCGGCGACCGCCTTCGATCACGGCTCGATCGTTCGTGCCGGACGCGAACGCCTCCGCGGCAAGCTCTCCTACTCGAACATCGGCTTCGCGCTGGCGCCCGACAGCTTCACGCTCGCAGAGCTTCGGGACATCTACGAGGCCGCACTCGGATACGAGGTCTCGGCGACGAACCTCAAGCGCGTTCTCCTGCGCAGAGGGGCCATCGAGCCGGTCGGGACACGAAGGTCCCACGGTCCGGCAGGGGGTCGTCCCGCCGGGGTCTACTGCTACTGCTCACGCCGGCTCGAAGTGACCGATCCCTTCGCCGTGCTGCGCCCGCCGGGCGCATAGCTTCAGGCCGCTCAAGCACTTCCACCGCTGAGCCGATCAGTGCCATATGCGGCACTTTCGACTGTGGCTTCTCGTGATCGGCGTCATGAGCCTTACGGCTGAGGCGATCGCCGCCGCCGCCGTCTTCTGGCGCGGCAGCTCGCCCGTGCGGGGGCCAGACGGCTTCTAGGCGACCACGCGAACGAGCGCGGTGACGACGGCGGCGATCGCCATCACGCCGATGAGCGGCGCGCGCCGCCGGACGGCAAGCGTCGCAGCTGCCGCCGCCACACCCGGAACGCGGGCGTCGAGGCTCAGTTCGCCGTCGCCTCCGACGGTTTGCGTTACGACGAGCGCCGCCAGCATGACCGGTGCCAGGAGCTCGACAACGGACTGAACCTTGCCCGGCAGTGCGCGCCGCCCGAGGAAGACGGGGCCCGCCGCCTTGAAGAGAACTGTGGCGACACCGACGACCACGATGACGGTCCACACGTCCGTCATCTCTTGAGTCCGATGAGACAGGCCGCCGCGGCTGCGACGATCGGAACTCCGGCGGGTGTCACCGGAGTCAGTACGAGCGTGATGCCGGCGGCAAGAGCCGCAGCCTGAATCGCACGACGTCCCCGAAGATACGGCGCCAGCAAGGTCAGGAATAGCGCTGCGAACGCGGCATCGAGCCCGAGTCCGTTCGGATCTCCCAACGCGTCTCCGAGCACCGTTCCGACAGCAGTGCTCGCGACCCACAACACATAGAGCAAGAGCCCTGACCCCACGAGGATCGACCATTCGAAGCGACCACTTCGTCCCGACAGCGCCCACGACTCGTCGACGATGAGCTGGGACTCAACCAGTCGTCGAGTGCGCCCTCCGGGAAAGATGGACGCGACGGTGACGCTGATGGCGACGTAACGCGCGTTGAGAAAGACCGCAGCCATGATTGCCGCGACGACAGTCCCTCCGGCGTCGAGCACCGTAACTGCGCCGAACTGTGCCGAGCCCGCGAACGTCGTCGCCGACATTACGGTCGCCGCCACGGCTCCAATTCCCGCCGCGTCGGCAAGGACGCCGAACGAGAGACCAAACAGCAAGGGGCCAAGCGCAAGCGGGAGCGCCGTGCGAACGCCGTCGCGGACACGGTGGGCTTGCTCCCCGGAAGACACCGCTCAACCCTAGACAGCGACTCCCGGCGAACGACTGTCACAATCGGGCAGATGAAGATCGTAGTCAGCGGCGCGTCGGGCCTTCTGGGCGCTGCCCTCGTACCCGCACTCGAAGCCGCCGGGCACAACGTCGTTCGGCTCGTGCGACGCGAGCCCCAGGGTTCCGCAGAGGTGGGCTGGGACCCGGCCGCCGGAACGATCGACGCCGCGCGGCTCGCAGGCGTCGACGCCATCGTGAGCCTGAGCGGTGCCACGATCGGCCAGCGCTGGACGGAGGCGCGCAAACGCGAGATCCTCGAGTCCCGCGTTCGAGCCATAGGTCTTCTAGCCACGACAGCCGCGGAGCTCGACCCACGTCCCTCGGTCATCGTCTCGGCGGGAGGCATCGGGATCTATGGCGACCGCGGCGACGAGATCCTGACCGAAGACTCGACCTTGGGCTCGGGGTTCCTTGCCGAGGTCGCAAGGGCACAGGAGGCGGCGGCCGACCCAGCGCGCGAGGCCGGAATCCGCGTCGTCGGGCTCCGTCAGGGGATCGTGCTCTCCCGAAAAGGCGGCGCGCTCGAAAGGATGCTGACCCCGTTCAAGCTCGGCCTCGGAGGGCGTGTCGGCAGCGGGAAGCAGTGGTGGAGCTGGGTCGCGCTCGACGACGTCCTCGCCGCATACCGGTTCGTGATCGAGGGCGACCTCGCGGGCCCAGTCAACCTCACCGCCCCGAATCCGGCGACGAGCGCGCAGTTCACCAAGGCCCTGGGGCGGGCGCTCGGCCGTCCGACCGTCTTTCCCCTGCCCGGGCTCGTGGTCAAGACGCTGTTCGGAGACATGGGTGTGGCGACGCTGCTCGAAGGGCAGCGCGCGCTCCCTGCGCGGCTGCTCGAGGCCGGCTTCGAGTTCACCTACGGGGAGCTCGGCCACGGGCTTCAGCGGGCGCTCGCGGCCTGACGGACCGGCAGCTCGAGTCGGCCCGGTGAGGAGTCTCATCGCGCTCGCCGCGGCCGGACTCGCGCTCGCTCCGACGGCGTCGGGACACGGGCCGCCTGAAGGTGGCGTGGTGGGTTACGTGTCGACAGCCTCCGGTCTGAAGCCGCACGTGCTCGGCGTCTCTGTCAGGGTGCTCGGCGGCGACGATCGGCTCCGATTGGCGAACTACAGCGGCAAGACGGTGCTCGTCCTCGGCTACGAGCACGAGCCGTTCCTGCGCTTCACGGCCGGCGGGGTGTACGAGAACGTTAGGTCACCCGCCGTGTATCTCAGCCGCGAGCGCGACCCTGCGAAGGCGCACGTGCCGGCCTCAGCCGACGCAGAGGCGCCGCCGCGCTGGCGCAAGGTCGCAAAGGGACAGAGCTTCGAGTGGCACGACCACCGGATCCAGTGGACGGAAAGCGAGCCGCCGGCCGCGGTGCAGCGAGCGCCGGATGAGGTGCACCTCATCTCCCGCTGGGCCGTCCCCGCAAGCGCTGACGGCAAGCCGTTCAGCGTGTCCGGCTTCCTTGGCTACGTGCCGCCGCCGGGCGGCTCCGGCGGAGGCGCGAGCCCGTGGCTGATCGGCGTCGTCGTCGGCATAGCCGTGCTCGCCGGCGCGGGCCTGGTGCTAGGGGACCGGCGCGCGAGGCGCCGGTCCCCCTGAGTCATCGAGCTACGGCGACGGAACGAGCACCGGGCAGTTCGGTGCCGTCGCCCCGTTGCCGTCCGCGCAGTTGATCCGTCCGTTCGGGAAGGCCTTCACCACCGGCGTCAGCGGCGAGCTCGCCGTGACGTAGTCCGCGACGACCTGCTCCATGATGTCCTGGGTCGTCACGCGCGGGGTGAAGAACGGGTAGCCGTCGCCGCCGTTCGCCATGAAGTCGTTCTCGGCGATCTTGTATGTGGTCCCCGCTGTCAGGTCGAGCGCCGGCCCTGTGCAGTTGCCGGCATTGTCGGCCCTCACCGCGCCCGTCACCCGGCTCCCGGCCGCGAGCGCGACGTCGTAGGTGAAGCAGAGGCCCGAGACCTGCGGGAACCGGCCCTGAACCGTCGGCATCAGGCCGATGCCGTTCTCGAGCATCGTCTTCAGCTCGGCGCCGTTGACCGTCAGCGTCACGACGATGTTCCCGAACGGCAGCACCGTGAGGTTCTGGCCGCGCGTGATCGGGTACTGACCCAATCCGTTGGGGATCGGGTAGAGGCTCGCCGGGCAGAAGTCGCTCGGGTTGTCGGTCGTCGGGCACGTCAGGTCGGCACGCAGGCCGCCCGAGTTCGTGATCGCGAAGTCGACGCCGATGGGCACGTACTTCGTCCTCATCGCGTCCGCGACGACGTTGCCGACGAGCGACTCGCACAGGCGCCCGTTGCCATTCCCGCACTGGTCGGTGCGCGGGATGAACTTCGTCGAGGCTCCGATCAGGGTGTTGAGGATCGGAGCGAGCTGGGCGTTCAGGTCGTCGATCTTGGCCTGGATCGCCGGGTCGGGAGTGACGCCGATGTCCCACGGCTTGTGGAAGTCGGCCGTCTTGTAGACGACGCCCTCCTTGCCGGGCCCGATCACGAGCCGCACCCGCGTGAAGCGAATGCCCTTGCTCCTGTTCTCGGTCACGAGCACGCCGTTCGAGCGGGTCGTCAGCACCTGGAAGTCGGTGTGGTCACCGATCACGGCGTCGACGTTCGTGACGTTGTCGGCGAGGTCGACGAGCGGTCCCGTCGGGCTCGTCAGCGTGCCGTCGGTCGCCCCGAGGTGGCCGATCGCAATGACCGCGTCGTTGTTCTTCGCGAGCTTCGCCGCCTCGGCGTTGACGGCGACGGTCGAGTTCGCCACCTGGAACGGGACCAGGCCGACCGGGTTGATCAGTGTCGGCAGGTCGTCGTTCGAGAAGCCGACGATCCCGAGCTTGACGCCCTGGGTGAACTTGAACTCGTGCGACGGCGACCACTCCTTCGGCGTCTTGCCGCTCGCGTCGACGATGTTCGAGCTCACGAACGGATACTTCGCGAGCGGGATCAGCGTGTTCCGCAGGTACGTCTGGCCCGCGTCGAAGTTGTGGTTTCCGAGCCCGTCGATGTCGATCCCCATCATGTTCATGATCTCGATCGTCGGCGTATCCCCGAAGAAGTTCGAGATCGGGGGTGTGGCACCGGTCGAGTCGCCGGCCGCCATCTCGATCACGCTCGGCTTCCCGTTGTCGCTCGAGAGGGCCGCTTCGGCCTCGTAGATCTCGAAGTACTTCTTCAGGAACGCCGCGCCGCCGATCCCGAACGTCGGGCCGATGGTGTCGGCCGCTTCGCTCAGCGGGATCAGCTGGCCGTGGTAGTCGCTGATGTCGAGGATCGTCACCTCTCTGAGGCTCTCCGCACCCGAGATGAGGTTGTAGAGGATCCGCCCGCGCGCGTTCTGCGGGCCGGGGATGTCCATCAGGAACGCGATCGTCGGGGCGATGTCGATCGCCCGTAGACCTTTGACGCTTGGCTTGCTCTTGATAAGCGGGCCGCCCGCGACGAACGTCGCGTGCATGTTGATGTTGTTCTTCAGGTCGACGTAGTCGGGCAAGTAGCCGTGCTGCCCGAAGAAGTGCGACAGCGCGATCACCTGGTTCGGCGTGCCCGCATCGGACTGGTAGGGCGGCCGCGTGACGACGACGACGTCACCACTTCTGTTCGGGTGCAGCGAGTCGGAGCCGTCGACGTTCCGAAGCTCCTCCTTGTCCATGATTCTCGCGATCACCTGCTTGCCGGGGTTGGCCGGGTCGGTGACGTTCTGGAACGCCGTCCGCACGGCTGCGCGCACTTGCGCATAGGTCGTGCCGACCGGGAGCGTCGTGTTGACGTACACCTGGATCGTCCCGCCCGCCCAGCAGGCCTTCGTCAGGTCGGTCGTGGCTGCGCTGCAGTTGGAGGCACTTGCGTTCGATGCGTGCAGCGAGATGCTGTTCACCGTGGCTGCGTTGAGCACGGCGTTAGCGTTGACCGCGTACCACTGGGGCGCGAAGCCGTGGTCCGAGCCGGCGAAGGTCGTCGGGTTGCCGCCCATCAGATTGCGCGTGATCCCGAGCTTCTCGTCCGCGTCCTCGTAGCCGCTGCGGATGTAGCCCTCACGGATCGCAACTCGCCCGGCCGTCCCGCCCCCGGTGCACTGGACGTCGTCGAACTTCGGGTTGACGTCGTAGCACGGGTTGGGTGCGCCGTCGGCGTCCGTCTTCGTGACGAGCGCCATGAACTGGTGCGAGACCTCGTCCGTGAACGGGTAGCCGACCATTGCGAGGTCGGTATCGGGCTGCAGTGTTCCGAGGATGTAGTTGATCACCTGCAGGCTGTAGGCGCGCTCGAGGTCGCGGCCCTGCTCAACGTAGGTGTCCTCGTCGACCACGCCGGCCTCGAGCGGGGCGAAGTCGGCCGCGGCCCACGGCAGGAAGTTGTCGGCGATGTACTTCTCGAGCTTGTCCTCACCGGCGCCGCCTGCGGGCAGGCCGTTGCACGGCGTCCCGCACTTGGCGATCGCGCGCGCCAGCGAGGTGCGGTAGATCTTGAACTGGCTTCCGTCGGACGCAAGCGAGATCAGCTTTACGTAGTGGCCGACCGTCTGGCCTGCTCGCGTGCCGATCAGGCCGTTGGCGCCCATCAGCTTGATCGGCAGGAAGTCCCCGACCTTCAGGTCGACCGAAGGCGCGGCGCCGGTCTTGCCGACCGGGCTGACGACGGCGTGGTCGTACTTGGCGCCGCCGCCGGTGACGCTGTCGTAGAAGTAAACGTTGTAGGTGCGACTCGGGTTCTGCGAACCGAAGCTCGTGGGCACTGCCCACGTCGTCTCCTTCGGCGGCGCCGCCGGGTCACCCGACGGCACGCCCGTCCAGCCCGCAGCCGGGCCGACGGTCGCCTGGTCATAGGAGACGCCGAAGAACGCCGCTCCGGCCTGCTCGACCGGATCGGCAACGCCGACGAGCACGCCGCGGCCGGAGAAGAAGTTGGTGAAGTCGACCGTCGGGCCGTCGATGTTCGCGGCGGCGCCGCCGACCCAGTCGATCTGGGCGACCTTCTTGCCTGCCCGCTCGGCCGCGTTCGCGATCGTGTCAGCCTGCAACACGCCGGAGGCGGAGAACGAGGTGCGGTTCGAGAACGTGTCACCCGTCCGGAAGAACGTGTTGTTCGTCGAGCCGTGCTCGGACGGGTAGGTGCCGGTGGCCATCGTGTACCAGCCGACGCCGGTGTTTGGCGGGAAGGCCTGGAGCATGCCGTTGTCGCCGGTCGCGCCGTCCTTCATGAGCTTCTTGTAGGTGGGCATGGCGCCTGCGGCCGCGTACTTCTCCATCAGATCGGGCCGCATGCCGTCCGAGGCGAAGAGGACCACTTTGCTTGCGAGCGGCCCGCTCCGTGCGTTCGTTGCCACGGCTCCTCCCGTGACGACGACGGATACCACGACGAGCAGTGTCAACGGTACCGCGAGCCCAGCGGCGCGGGCTGTGAGTCGGCGTGTCATCTTCTCTCCCTCTCCCGATGTATCTGACGGGTCGACTCTACTCCAGTGCGATCTGGATGTGAAGAAGGTCTGGGTGGGCCTCTCCATCCGGACTCGCGTCGATGACAATGGGGCCGTGACGGAACTCACGACGCTCGGCTGGGACGAGGCCTGGAGCTCCGCGTTCGCCGCGTTTCAGGCGCGCGAGCTCGTCCCGGGACGGGTTGCGATTCAGCATCGCGGCGCGTACGACGTCCTGACCGCAGCGGGCGAGGTGCGCGCCCAGATCACGACCCGTCTGCGAAAGGAAGCCTCCTTGGTCGACCTGCCCGTCGTGGGTGACTGGGTGGGGCTCGACTCTGCCGGCACGATCGTCGTCGTGCTGCCGCGCCGCACGAAGCTCTCTCGCCGCGCAGCCCACGACGAGGGCTCGGACGATGCGCGGGAGCAAGTGATCGCCGCCAACCTGGACGTCGTCTTCATCGTCGCCTCCCTCGGCGAGGAGCCCGACGTGCGCCTGCTCGAGCGCTACGTCGCACTCGCCCTCGAGAGCCGGGCACATCCGGTGATCCTGCTCACCAAGGCCGACCTCGAGCCCGATCCCACCGCTGTCGCCGCCGAGGTCGCAGGAATGGACGGAGAGATTCCGGTGCATACGGTCTCGGTGCGCACCGGCCTCGGCCTCGATTCCGTGCGCAGTCATCTCTCACCGGACCTGACAGGTGCGCTCCTGGGCCCCTCGGGTGTGGGCAAGTCGACGCTCGTGAACGCTCTGGTCGGCCACGGCGAGCTGCTTGCGACCGGCGAGATACGCGCAGACGGCCAGGGGCGGCATACGACGACCCGCCGCCAGCTCGTCGTTCTCCCGAGCGGCGGTCTCATCGTCGACAACCCCGGGATGCGGGAGGTGCATCTCTGGCTCGCCGACGACGGGCTCGCCGAGGCGTTCGACGACATCGCCGCGCTTGCCGCCGAGTGCCGGTTCTCGGATTGCAGCCACGACGCCGAGCCTGGCTGCGCAGTCCGAGCCGCGTTGGCCGACGGGCGCCTGAAAGCCGAAAGGTGGCGCCGCTACCGCTCGCTCCAGCACGAAGTTGCGGAGCTCGAGGACCGCCTCACGCGACGCGAGCGCTCCCGCGCCCGGCGCAAGCGGCCGGACGCGGGAGAGTCGTAGCGACTACGGCGACGCGACGTTCGCGGCCCCTGGCGTCTTCGTCTGGGTGAACGCCCAGTCCGACGCCGCATTGTTCGTGTCCTGGCCGTTCGGAATCCGCGATAGCGAACCGTCAACGGTGTTCGAATCCGCCACAGTCGCGGCCAGCGCGGCCCCCTCGACGAGGTTGTACGTTTGGCTGCCGATCACCGCAGCGGTGATCTCACCCTCGTATGACAGGGCGTCGAGCAGTGCCCCGCTCGCAGTGTTGATCAGTGCGACACCGTCCGGAGCGCCGTTCTGTGCCTCGATGGCAATGGAGAGAAGCGCCCCGGCAGCGAGCGAGCCGGTGAGATCAGCCCGGTCGTACTCCTGTCCGTCGCCGCCGTTCACGAGGACGAGGGCGATCCCGTCGAGCGCAGCTGCTGAGCTGCCGGTGTTCGCGATCTCCACGAACCCGTTCGAGTCGGCACCGACCTGGTCGTAATCGATCTCGTTGATCACCAGCCCCGTCGACAACGGCGGAGGTGGAGGTGGTGGCGGCCCACCACCGACTGCACAGCTGAACTCGATGATGTTCGCCGACGACGTGGCGATGGCGACCGTGCCTGCCGAGCCGTCGAACCGGCTGCACGCCAAGCCGCTCAGCGTGGCGAGGGATGAGAGCGACGACCCCGCGGGGCCTTGAGGGCCGGGTCGGCCCTGGGCACCCTGTGCGCCGGCTGCTCCTGTCGCTCCGACTGCTCCGGCAGGTCCGGTGGCTCCGGCTGGTCCAGCGGGACCGATTGCCCCGGCTGGTCCAGCCGGGCCCATGAGACCTCGTTCTCCAGCCTGTCCTGCTGGCCCAGCTGGACCCTGCGGACCTGCTGGACCCCGCTCGTTCCAGGTCACGACGCGCTCGTTCGACCGGCACGCCGAGGCGCTGCGGACGATTCTGAGGAAGCCGCGGCCCGGTTTCTGGCACCCGGTGATGACGTTGTCGTCTGAACGCTCCGACCCGCCGGCGGCGAGCGTCGAGAAGCTCGCGGCCACGACGAGTGCAGCGAGCCCGATTCCGATCATGCGTGCGTACACGCATCCTCCCTTCGTCGATGTCGCCGACGTCGTAACCCGCGCGAGCGCACGGAGCCAGACGTCCGAATCGGACACGTGCCCTCGATTCGGCTTGGTTGAGCGAGGCTGTGGACACCCAGGCGCGAACTCGTGACGGTCGACCGAGCGCGTTCGGCCCGCGAGGGATGCCCGCGTTCAGCGAGAATTCGTACACATGCCGTTGGAGCCGGTCAGTCCTGAGCTTGCCCTCGTCGATCCCGAGCTTCGTGCGCGAGCGAGCGCAACGCTCGCAGGCCCGTTAGCGACAGCTCGCACTCCACGACCGGCCGCGCCACCCGCAGCGCCTGCTCGAGCCGAACGGCCGTATCCGTTCTGGGCGCGCGTCACAGCCGCGCTGTGGCTCCTCGTTCTCGGGATTCTGATCGGCGGCGCCGCGATCCCCCATGCGCAAGACACACCGCGCGTCATTCCCAAGAACGAGGACGCGACGATCTGCCGGCCGCCGGCGAAACAGCCCGAACCGTTTCCGGACCGGCCCTTCGGCCGCGGCACATAGGCACCCGAAATGCGAAGCGGGAGCCCGGCTTCGAGCCGGACTCCCGCATCACGTCCCAGCTACTGCTGATGAGCTACGCGCACCAGTCGAATAGCTCAGGGTTCGAGCGGTGGAGTGCAATGACGTCCTTGAGCGGGATGTACACCGGGTCGCTTGAGAACGCGATGTTGATGAGACCGGCTCCGCCTGACTGCGAGCCGAGTGGGTAGTAGTTGAGCTTCCCCTGGGCGGCCTCGTCGATCAGCCCGAGCGAGACGAGCGTGCCGACCCCGTCCTGGACACACCGCGCGCCCGCTATCGCGTTTGCCGAGTTCCCGCCACCCGCTCCGGAAACCGGAGCGAGTGCGAGAGCTGCGGTCACGGAGATGGCTCCGAGTAGTGCGATTCTCTTGAACATTCCCATATCCCCTTTCGATTCTCCGATTCGTTGAGTCGAGATGTCGTGAGCTACGCGATGCTCGGCGGGACGAGCACGTTGTTGAGCCCGTGGATGATTCCGTTCGAGCACCTGACGTCAGGTGCGATGACCTTGGCGTTCCCGTTGAGGAAGAGCGAGGCTCCCTTCAGCGAGAGCTTGATCTTCTCGCCCTCGACCGTCTTCACGGAGCCGTTCTTCTTCGCGACCGCGATCGCGGCTGCGGCGGGCACCTTCGCGCCGATGACGTGGTACGTCAGGACCTTGGTGAGCAGCGCCTTGTCGGTAGTGACCGCTTTATAGGTGTCGGGAGCGGTCTTCTTGAGCTTCGCGAACGCGGCGTTGGTCGGTGCCATGATCGTGAACGGGCCCTTGCCGCTGAGGGTCTTGGCGAGGCCGGCCTGTTTCACGAGCGCGACGAGTGTCGAGAAGTTCCTGTTGCTCGACGCGACTACGACGCAGTTCTTGGCCGTGGCCGCGGACGACTCGGCAGGTGCTGCAGGAGCTGTTGCCGCGAACGCGGCGGTGCCTGTCACGATTGCGAGCAGGACTGCGATACGAGCTTTCACTTGCTACCTCCCATACGAGGAAATTGACATGGACGAACTTGATACGTGTCTTGGACAAACTCGGATCACTGATGTCGACGAAGTGATCGGGATGAGCGCGCCGTGCGTATCTCCGTACATGCCTCTCTTGAGCGCTGTATCTGATCTTGCGATCATCTGGCCATGTGGGGCGAGACCGATGACGCAGTGCTCGTCCGGCGCATCGACCGCGGCGACGAAGACGCGCTGCGATCGTTGTACGACCAGTACGGGCCAATCGTGTTCGGCATGGCACATCGCTTGCTCGGGGACAGGCATCTGGCCGAGGAGTGCACACAGGACGTCTTCATGGCCGTCTGGCGAAACGCTCACTTGTACGACGAGGACCGCGCGCAGGTGACCACGTGGCTGTTCACGATCGCGCGAAATCGGGCTTTCGATCTCGCTCGTCGACGCACGGCCCGACCCGTCGATCCTCACGAGGACGTCTGGACGACCGACGAGGCGCCCGACTCTGCCGACCTCGCCATCGCCGCCGATCACTCTGTACGAGTTGCCGAGGCGATGGCCGAGCTCCCTGAAGTACAGCGCGAGGCGCTGGCTCTCGCGTACTTCGACGGGTTGTCTCATACCGAGATCGCCGAGCGCTTGGGTATCCCCATCGGCACCATCAAAGGCCGCATCCGCCTGGCGCTCGACCGGATGCGGACACTGGCACCGAAGTACGCGCTCGAGCCGGAGAGCCCGTCGTGAACGAGGAATTGCGCGATCTGGCGGCGATTCGTGCGCTCAATGGCCTCGCTCCCGAGGAGGCGGCACAACTCGACGAGGAGGCCGCGCGAGACCCAGCGCTGGCCGCGGATGTCGAGGAGTACCGCTCGGCCGTCGCGATGCTCGAGTCCGCAGTGGCGCGTGAGCGCGCGCCGCACGATCTCTTCGAAAGAGTCCTCGCCCGGATCGCGCACGAGCGCGTTCCCGCCCCTGCAGAGGCTCCAACCTCCCGAGCGAAGAGGTTCACCTGGCGGCCGAGGATTCTCGTACCCTCGTTCGCGGCAGGTGTGGCGGCAGCGGCAGCCGTCGTGGTCATCGCCGTTGCCCTCTCGTCGAGCGGTAGCCTCGGGACACAGGACGCGCTGGCTTCCGTACAGGGAACGGCGGAGTTCACCGGCGTTCATGGGGAAGCGCGGCTCTACGGGTCGACCGACGACGACGGCCGACTCATGCTCGAACTCGCCGACGTGCCAGCGCTCGGGACAGGCGAACACTACGAAGTCTGGGTTCTGCGCGACAGCCCCGGAGAGGCGATGGAGGCCGTGGGCGTGTTCAGGCCGACCGCCAGCGACGTGAAGCTCGAGCTCCGGCTCCCCGGCCCTGGGGCCTATCAGGCCGTGGACGTCTCGCTCGAGCCGGACGGTGGTTCCGCCGAGCACTCCGGACGAAGCCTTGCCGGCGGACGCTTTGAATCGCCCTCCACGTCACCGCGGGCGTGAGACATCGTCGGCTTGGTCGCTACAATCGGACCCCCTTGGGGCTATAGCTCAGCTGGGAGAGCGCCTGGATCGCACCCAGGAGGTCGGCGGTTCGAGCCCGCCTAGCTCCACCTCAGAACCCGCTGGAAACGGCGGGTTTCTCTCTTCAGGAAGTCCGCCTAGCTCGGGACCGAACTCCGAAATGCTGAGTGAAATGGTGAGTACGCCGACCATTACCGCCGGATGCGCTCCCAGACGCGCCCCTGCGCCACCGCAGCTTCGGTCGTCGGATGTGCGTAGGTCGTGTGGACGAGGATCGTGTCCGCGTCCTTTACCTGCACCTCCCAGAAGCCCCATAACCGCTTCCCGCCCATGACGTGGTCGTAGTGGCCTTCGCCTCTCGTACGGACCCGCTGCCTTGCCGCAACCCCTCAAGAGCCTTTCACTGAGCCAGAGACCACTGGTTTCCTAAACTGTGCGCGCAGGTTCGACTCCTGCGGGGGCATCACTCGCATGCTCCGTCATACGGATGCACCATCCGCGAAGTCGCGGATGCGCTCCTGTCGGACATCTGGGACAGTGGAGCTGGCGATGACTTTCTGCGTCATGTGCGGAACTCGGTTGCCCGAAGCAGCCCGTTTCTGTCCGACGTGTGGAGCTGCGCTCTCCACCGAGGCGCCGGCAGAGGAGACGCTGAAGCTCGTCACCGTGCTGTTCGCAGACCTTGTGAGCTCGACGGCGCGCGTTGAGCGTATGCATCCAGAGGATGTTCAAGCGCTGATGATCGACTACTTCACCGCAATGACGGAGGAGCTCGAGGCGGAGGGAGGCGCCGTCGAGAAGTTCGTCGGCGATGCGATCATGGCCGTTTTCGGCGTGCCTTTGACGCACGAGGACGACGCCCTCCGAGCTGTTCGAGCGGGGCGCCGTATGCTCACCCGGCTCTCGCTCTGGAACGAGGGTCGCGGCCCGCTCGACCAGCTCGAGATCAGAATTGGCATCAACACCGGCGAGGTCCTAGCAGCCGCGGCGGCGCGAGCAGACCTCCTCGTCACGGGTGATGCCGTCCATCTCGCAGCGCGCCTCCAGGAAGCGGCCGACCCCGGAGCAATCGTGATCGGTGAAGCCACCGCCCGGCTCGCACGCCGAGCCTTCGACCTCCGTGAGCTCGATCCTCTGCGGCTGAAGGGGAGGTCGGAACCGGTTCCCGCATGGGTCGTGATCGATGAACGGCAGCGCGCCGAAGCGAGGGCGGTGGTGGGGCTCTCGGCTCCGATGGTCGGTCGCGAGCGCGAGCTCGACATACTGCATTCGATTCTCGATCGGGTCGAGGCCGAGCGAGCACCCCACCTGATCACGGTCACCGGCGATCCGGGTGTGGGCAAGAGTCGCCTTGCCGAAGAGTTCAGCGCCTCGCTCGATGAGCGCACAAAGCTCATGGTCGGCCGTTGTCTCGCCTATGGGGAAGGCGTGACCTTGCGGCCGCTCGCTGAGATCCTCACGGTCGAGGCCTCCATTCTCGGCAACGATCCTCCCGAGGCCGCGCTCGTGAAAATCACGCAACTCGTGAGCGGCACCGTTGACGTGGGGACCGGCAGCGAGAGGATGACGGTAGCGCTCGCTTCGACCCTCGGGCTCGAGCCTCACGATGGTTCCCATGAGGACATCGACCCGCGCGAAATCCGCCAGAGACTCGTCGCCTCTTGGCGCGCGCTCCTCACGGGAGCTGCAGCGGAGCGGACGCTCGTAGTGGTCGTCGAGGACCTCCACTGGGCGGACCAGACGATGCTCGACGTGCTCGACGACCTTGCGGAGCACGTGGAGGGCCCCATCCTGTTTCTCTGCACTGCTCGCCCCGACGTCTTCCGCGTTCGACCCAACTGGGGAGGCGGCAAGCACAACTACTCGTCGGTGAAGCTCGGCCCGCTCGCCATAGACGAGAGCGAGCGGCTCGTATCACTCCTGCTCGACACGGAAGCGTTCCCCGAGCCCGTCAGGCGGAGCATCCTCGCGAGAGCCGAGGGGAACCCCTTCTTCCTCGAGGAGATCGTCCGCCGTCTGATCGACGAGCGGCTCATCGAGCGTGTAGGCGGGCGCTGGCGGGCCGAGGGGCAGTTGATCGATCTCGAGATCCCCGAGACCGTCCAGGGCGTGATCCTCGCTCGGATCGACCTCCTGTCGCCGGCCGAGAGGCGTGCACTGCAGGAGGCAGCGGTCGTCGGACGGGTCTTCTGGTCGGGCGCGGTCGCGCGGCTGGTCGACACGACCGAGCTGGACGAGATCCTCCACACGCTCTGCCTGCGCGAGCTGATCGCCGAGCGACTGTCGAGCACGATCTCGGGAGAGACCGAGTACGTCTTCAAGCACATCCTTACTCGAGACGTCGCCTACGAGAGCCTGCCTCGCCGAGAGCGAGCTCAAGCCCACACGAGAGTTGCAGCGTGGATCGAGGAGATGACCGGCAAGCGAGCGACCGAGCTCACCGAGATCCTCGCGCATCACTACGACGTCGCCTTCTCCCTGTCGCAACGGGACGATCTCCGCGGCTCGGCGCGTCGCAACTACCTCCTCGCATCCCAGCGGGCGCTGCGACAGTTTGCGCTCGCTGAAGCCGAGTACCTGGCAAGGCAGGCCGTACGGCTCTCATCCGCGGGTCCCGAGCGCGTGGAGGCGCTCGAGGCCCTCGGTGATCTCTCCGCTGCCACTCACGCAGGAGACGTAGCCTGGCGAGCGTACGGAGACGCACTCGAGGCTGTCGACGACGAGGAGACTCTCGGCCGTCTGGCAGCGAAAGCAGCCGTTCAGGCGACCCGTTGGTACGGAGGGATGACCGAGCATCCGACCCGCGAGGCGCTCGAGCGGCTGATTGCCCGTGGTCTCGAGGCGACGGGTGACTCCGATAGCGTCTGGCGGGCGTTGCTCCTGATGAGCAGGAGCTTCGAGCTGATCTGGGGGTACACGGAGGACGCGCGCTCGAGCGAGGACGCTGCACGGATGGCTCTCGCGATCGCGGAGCGACTCGACGACCCGAACCTTCTCTCCGGGAGCCTGGACGCCGTGGGCTCGCTCCTGCTTGCCCGAGGGCTATACGGCGACTACTTGCGCTTCGGCCGCCGGCGAATCGAGCTCGTCCCGAGACTGACCGACGTTGCGGAGATAGGGGACGCATTCGTCATGGGGGCGTGGAATGCGACGTACGTTGGCCTCTACAGAGAGGCTGTCGAGCACGCGACAGCGTGCATCGAGCGCACCCGCGCGATCGACCCCGGAGAGTACGTGCACGGGCTCGCCTGGCGCGTGTGGGCGCGCACGATGACGGGCGACTGGAGCGGAGCACTCGAGGATCAGGCGGAGCTCGAGCGGATCCAGACCGAAACGGCTGCTGCGCTTCCCGTCGGGTACACGCTGAAGGCATACTCGGCGGCCTCGTTCGTGCACGAGCTTCGCGGCGAACGGGCTGAAGCGACGGCCTACCTCGATCTCGTCGAGCAGTTCGTCGCAGCCCACCCGGCGTCCTCGTCCCTCGACCGGGACGCAGCGCTCGCCCTGGCCGCGCGAGCCCACGCTCATCGTGGACACCCTGCCGAGGCGAAGGCGCTGTTCGAGTGCGGTGCGGATCTACAGGCTCCGCCGACCGTGGAAGCGCTCTGCGAGATCGTGGCGGCGCAGGAGGACTGGGTTGCCGCACCCGAGGTCATAGCTGCCGCGCGGCGGCAAGCGGCGCTCTCGGAAGCCGTCGCGCTGCCGCTCTTTGCCGACCGCCTCGAGGGCCGCCTCGCGACGGCAGAGGGCGACCCGACGAGGGCCGCGCGGCTGCTGGGTCGCTCGGCCGGTGGATTCGCGGAGCTCGGCGCGTTGTGGGAGGAAGCATGGTCACGACAGCTCCTCGCGGAGGTGCTGATCCAGCTGTCGGACGAGCAGGGCGCCCAGAAGCAGCGCGATGCAGCGAGACTCATCTTCGATCGCCTCGGCTCCGTTGAGGAGTGTGAGCGCGCGACGACGCTCGTCGGATCGAAGACCTGACCGCGGAGATGATCGACTGCTCACGAGGTGCTGGAGCAGACGGCGGGCGGAGCACCCGGCAAGATGATGGTCTTGGTCTCACCGTCTGCTCTTCGTCAGCGCGCGCGCCGCCGGCTGATTCGCAGCCTTGGCCGCTTCCACCGGGCAGTCGTCCGGGTCGGCGGCGGTCGTGTGCTGGGTCGTGTCGCCGGCATGCCCGTGCTGCTGCTCGCGACCACTGGCCGACGCTCTGGGAAGCACTCGTCGGCTCCTCGCACTCCGTGCGTAGCGCGCTGCTGACTCACGTCGCCATACTCGGTGGAGTGAAGGGACGCCTACGATCAGCGACCGCAGGAGCTGCAAGCGCCGCCGTCTGGGCCCTGCAGGAGCCGCTCGACCAGAGACTCCTGGGGTGCGACTACTCGGATGTCGCTGTGCTCGGCAAGGGAGTGACGCGCGGTCAGCGCTGGCGGGAAGCCGGCTTCGCGGTGCACGCGCTGAACGGTGCGCTCTTCGGGCTGGCGTTCCACGAAGCCCGCAGTCGACTCCCGATAGGCAAACGCAAGCTGGCTCTGAGCATGGCCCTCGCTGAGCACCTTGCCCTGTACCCGCTCTGCTACGTCATCGACCGTTACCACCCGGCGCGCGGCGAGCCCGGCGTACCACCGCTCCTGAAGAATCCGCGGGCTTTCGCCCAGGCTACGTGGCGCCACGCACTGTTCGGCGCAGCTCTCGGCCGCCTCGCGTAGGCGCAACGCGCGATGTCAGGCTCGTGGCCGAGCGCAGCGAACTGCGCAGGTACGTTCCGCTGAGCATGCCCTCGGACGCACTCGTGCACCTCGTTCGACCAGCCACAGAGGAGCCGGCGGGCCTCCTCGTGCTCTTCCACGGACGCGGAGCCGATGAACGCGATCTCTACCCGCTACTCGACCTGCTTGACCCGGGACGGCGACTTCTGGGCGTCACGCCACGAGGGCCTCTTCACCTTCGACCGGGGGGAGCGCACTGGTATGCGGTGCACGAGATCGGCTTTACTGATCCAGGCACGTTCACCGAGACGTTCGCCCAGGCGAGTTCCTGGCTCAACGAATTGGCCGTGATGACCGGATTGGGTCTTGAGCGCACGATTATCGGCGGCTTCTCGCAAGGTGCGGTCATGACGTATGCGCTCGGCCTCGGCGAGGGGCGACCTCGCCCGGCCGGGCTCATCGCGCTCAGCGGATTCGTGCCCACGGTGCCCGGGTTCGCGCTCGATCTGGAGTCCCCGCTCCCACCGGTCGTGATCGGGCACGGAGCACTCGACCCGGTCGTCCCGGTGGAGTGGAGCCGGCGCGCGCGACAGCTGCTCGAGGACGCCGGCGCAGAGCCGCTGTACCGCGAGTCGCCACACATGGGTCACGCCATCGACCCCGCAATTGTCAGGGAGCTTCCTGGATGGGTCGCTGGAGTGCTCGCTTGATCCTCACCACCGGAGCAGAGATGCGCGTGACCGGACCGACGCACCGGTGTGCGGTCGTCTGCGTCAACGGCGGTCAGGCCGGCGAGGTCGAGGGCACCTGGAGCGCCTCGATCGAGTGGCTGGTCGAGGAGCTGTCCGTTCGGCTTCCCGAGATCGGCTTCGCAGAGGTGAGGTACCGGGTGAAGTCGTGGAAGCACCTCGAGTCCTGCTTCGACGACGCGCGAGCCGCCATTCGCGAGGTCGACGCACCGCGGACGATGCTCCTCGGGTTCTCCATGGGCGGCGCCGTAGGTATCGGCGTCGCCGACGAGCCTGGCGTCGAAGGAGTCGTCGGACTCGCACCGTGGATCCCGGAACAGCTCGACGTGTCGCGCCTGCACGGAAAGCGCCTCGCCGTCTTCCACGGCGCTCTCGACCGCTGGCTTCCAGGGATCCCCGGCGTCTCCGCTGCTCACTCACGCAAGGGGTTCGAGCGTGCGCTGGCGCGCGGCGCGAACGGCCGCTACGTCTCGATCTCGGGCGGGGTGCACGGGATGGCGCTTCGCGCACCGTGGGGCGGCCTCATCACCCTCCCCCGCGCCGAGCGCTGGGCCGATCTCGTACGCGAAGAGCTCAGCCGCTTCGCCGAAGCAGCTTAGGCTCGCGCCACCACGACGTCGATCGCCTCGTCACGCCCGCGCAGCGTGAGCGTACGCGCCTCGAGCCGATCAAGGAGGAGACCCGACGCGTCGGCGGCCGTTCGGCTCACGAGAACCTCCCCAGCCGCGGCGGACGATGCGAGGCGCGCGGTGGTGTTGACTGCGTCGCCGACCGCGGTGAAGTCGCAGGCGTCACCCTCCCCCACTCGTCCCACGTAAGCGACGCCGGTATGGACGCCGGCACCGACCGGCACCCAGGGCTTGTCGTCGCCGTTGCCGGTCTCGCGGAGGAGCTCGCGGGCAGCCTCTACCGCGCGGCTCGCGTGGTCGTCACCTGCGAGGCCGGGGACGAAAAGGGCGACCACCTCGTCTCCGACGAACTTGTCCACCAGGCCGTTCCACTTGTCGACCCACGTTGCAGCAACCGCCCCGGCGCGGGTGTCTTCGGGTCGGGTAGTGGCGCCCGCGGGAGATCTCAAGCATCTCCTTCCCATCCTCGCCCCGGAATCGCCGCAGCGAGAGCCGCTTCGGTACAGGCGCGATGTCTCCCACCTTCAGGCCGGCCCACGACGTGTCGGGCGAGGAGCGCCGTGTTCAGCTCGCGCTGAGTGAAGCCGCGGTCGGCCACGCGCCGACCGTAGCGCGGATCAGCTCTCCGGACCCTCTCCCACCGGATGGACGACGACTCGCGCACCCGGCTTGGTGTCGAGCTCGAGGAGGCGAGCGGAACTCGCGTCGTTCGGGAGGAATTCGTACGTCTCGTAGTACGTCGTAGAACCGGCGTCTGGGAACCGCTCGGCGACGGGGTAGTACGTCTCGCGGTCGAGGAAGAGAGCCGGACTCGTGACATCGTCGAATTGAGGTGTCGCCTCGCCGTCTTCGGCGATGAACGGAATTGCCAGCTGGAACTCGTAGACCGGCTTGCCGTCGATCTCGGACTCGCCGACCAGCCGTGCGTAGCCGGCGCTGAAGGCGCGATGAATACTCTCGGGCTGGTCGACTCTGAAGCCCGGAAGGTCGGCGTAGCGCCTGCCTGCCTCGACGGCATCGGCGAAATAGCGGTAGACGTCGATCACGTTCTCCGCCGGGTCGTAACAGCGGAGCGCCTCGGGGCTGGCCAAGCAGTCGCTCGGAGGCTCGCCGCTACGCGAGATCGTGCGTCCTGTCCCGTCCGGGCGCACCCAGCTTTCGCCGACCGAGACAGCGCCGCCGGAACCTTCAACCCTCGCGATGACGTGCAGGACTCGGCCGCGCGGATCGATCGCGGCCTGTGCGCGCTCCACCACACCGGGCGCGCCGTCGACGAGCGTCCCGATCGCAAGTGCCGAGGCCACCGCAACGGCGACGGCAGCAAGGGCGAGGCCGAGTCGTCGGAGGGGCATCTGTCGTTGGCGCCTTTCGATACCCGCGCCTCGGATCGTGACCAAGAGCTTGTCGCGCGCTGCCGCACGTACCGCCGGCAACGGCGCAGCGACCGCGGCGCGGAAGGTTGCCAAAGCCTGAAGCTCATTCATGACGTCTCCTCTCGCAGAGCGCGAAGGTCACTCGGGAGATGGGCAGCGAGCCGGCTGCGAATCCGGTTCATTCTCGAGCCCACCGTGCCGCTCGGGATCCCGAGCGCCAGCCCGACCTCGCCGTATGTCAGTTCGGCGAACGCGATGAGGCTGACGGTCTCGCGATCGTCGGCGGACAACGACGCAAGCGCCGCAGCGAGCGAGGCGGCGAGCGTCCCAGCGTCGACCCGGTCGACAACGCCGGGCACGTCAAGCTCGACCGACTCGTCGACCCCCGTTCGCGCATACGCCCTTAGGCGCCTGGTCTCCGTCCGCCGATGCCGGCGGACAAGGTTGGCCGCGATCCCGTAGAGCCATGGAAGCGCGCTCTCGGAAAGGGGTTCGAACGTCGATCGCCGACGGTATGCCTGAGCGAAGGTCTCCGATGCAAGCTCGTCTGCCAGATCACGCCCGACGCGGCGATGGAGATAGCGGTGGATCGGTTCGAAGTGCCTATCGAAGATCGTGACGAACGCCTCAGGATCGCTCTGAGATCGCCGGATCGCATCGGCATCCGGGTTGGCGGCCGCCGGAACCGCGGCGTCTGCAATCTCAGGTGCCGGCGACCTCGTGCCCATCTGCTCCTTCATGCCCGAAGCCCACCTCGCGCTTCACGCGACGCCTGGGCAACGACACGCCCTGAGCAGCAGCGATGCCGCCGACAACGAGGACACCTCCGAGAACGAGCCACAGGGTGACAGTCTCGCCGAGCACGACGGCTCCGATGGTCACCGCGAGCGGTGAGATCGCGTACGTGTAGGCGACGGCGCGAGTCGGCCCCAGACCCCGCAGCCCGACGTTCCACAAGATGTATCCGAGAAGAGTTGCGAGCACGCCCAAGTAGAGAAGAAGCGCTGCTTCCGTCCCGGAGGCGTTCGACACGGTGTCGACCGTCGATCCTCGGACGAACGGAACGAGCCCGAAAATGCCGACGAGGCTGGTCGCCGCAGTGAGTGCGAGCAGGTCGTGGCGCCCGAGGAGCGGCTTGAGGATCACGTTGTAGAGGGCGAACGAGAGCGGCGCGCCGAGGACGATGAGCGGACCCTTCGCGCTCGCGAACGACAACTCGCTTCCGGAGCCGAGTGCAACGACGATCGCCACGCCCAGGAAGGCAACGGCGAGACCCGCTACATGGCGCGGGCGGATGCGATCGAGCCCTAGGGTGAACGCAAGAACCAGCGTCATCGCCGGTGCGAAGGCCACGACCAGCGAAGCAATACCCGAGGTCGTGTACCGGGTCCCGATGTTGAGGAGCATGTGGTACCCGACGACGATCAGCGCACCGGCGACGAGGACGCGAGCGGCGTCGCCTCGCGTGAGTCCCGGCAACCCCCGGGCACGCCAGAGGATGAATGCGAAGCCGGGAGCCGCTATTGCGTACCGGAGAAGCGCAATGTCACCGGCTGCCACGTCGTCGTCGAGCAGCGCCTTGATGACCGAGAACGACCCCGCCCAGATCACCACGACGGCTACGAGCGAGAGGTGCGCACGGTTCATCACGCCATTACGGTCAACGATCGCAAGCGCGAGAACGTGAGGCGGATCCCATGGTCAGCGAACCCGCGCGAAGCGGTGAACGGCTTCGAGGAGCTCCTTGCTCTTGGCTTCCGCTTCGACCGGATCGCCCGAGGCGAGCGCGCCCGCGACGCAGTGGTTCACGTGGTCGTCGAGGATGATGAACGCGAGGCTCTCGAGGGCGGTGTTGACGGCTGCGATCTGCGTGAGGACGTCGATGCAGTAGCGATCCTCCTCGACCATCCGCTCGATCCCTCGCACCTGGCCCTCGATCCGGTGCAGGCGCGTGACGAGCCTCTGCTTGTCCTCGGCGTATCCGTGAGACTGCGTCTCCGTCATGCCGCGACTCCTTCGCGTGCAGAGCGGAAGCGTCGCAGGCGCAGCGAGTTCGTCACCACGAAGACGCTCGAGAACGCCATCGCCGCCGCTGCGACGATCGGGTTGAGAAGTCCGGCTACCGCCAGCGGGATCGCGGCGATGTTGTAGGCGAAGGCCCAGAACAGGTTCCCCTTGATCGTGCCGAGCGTCCTTCGCGCGAGCGCGATCGCATCGGCGGCCGCGCGCAGGTCGCCCGAGACGAGCGTGATGTCAGAGGCCTCGATCGCGACGTCGGTGCCCGTGCCGATGGCGAGGCCAAGATCCGCCTGCGCGAGAGCCGGCGCGTCGTTGATGCCGTCGCCGACCATCGCGACGACCTCTCCGGCTTCCTGCAGCCGCCGCACTTCCGCGATCTTGTCCTCCGGATAGACCTCGGCGAGCACGCGCTCGATCCCGACCTCGCGGGCGACGCGTTCCGCGGTCTCCCGCGCGTCGCCCGTCAGTAGGACCGGCGTCAAGCCGAGTGCTTCGAGGGCGACGATCGCCTCAGCGCTCGTCGCCTTGATCGTGTCGCGAACGAGCAGCGTCGCCCGCGGAACTCCATCCCATCCCACGGTGATCGAGCCTTCACGGCGCCCGACCTCGACGGCGTGGCCTTCGACGACTCCCTGTACGCCCACCCCGGGGAGATTGCGGAACTCGCTCACAGGCGGCAGATCTCCGACCTCGCGCCTGGCGGCGGCGGCAACCGCCTGTCCGATCGGGTGCTCGGACGCGGCCTCGACGGCTCCGGCGAGCCGCAGCACGTCCTCCCGCGAGGCGCCGTTCAGCACGCTCACCTCGGCGAGCTGCATCCGCCCCTCGGTAACCGTGCCGGTCTTGTCGAGAACGATCGTCGTAATGCGCTTCGTCCGCTCGAGAATCTCCGGCCCTTTGATGAGAATCCCGAGCTGCGCGCCGCGTCCGGTTCCGACCATGAGCGCGGTCGGTGTCGCGAGGCCGAGCGCACAGGGGCAGGCGATGATGAGAACAGCAACGGACGCGGAGAACGCCGCAGTCGCGTCACCCGTCACGAGCAGCCAGCCGGCGAGTGTGGCGAGCGCGATCCCCAGAACGACGGGGACGAACACGCCCGAGATGCGGTCGACCAGGCGCTGAATCGGGGCTTTGCCGGACTGCGCCTCGGCAACCATTCGTGCGATCTGCGCGAGCGCGGTCTCTTCGCCCACCTTCGTGGCGCGGACGACGAGCCGCCCGTAGGTGTTGATCGTCGCCCCGGCGACATCGGATCCCGGCCCCACGTCGACCGGAACCGGCTCACCGGTCAGCATCGACTGGTCGATCGCGGATGCGCCCTCGACCACCCGACCGTCGGTCGGGATCTTCTCTCCCGGTCTGACGACGATGAGATCTCCGATGACGACTTCCTCGATCGGGACCGAGACCTCGTCGCCGTCACGGAGGACTCGGGCTTCTTTCGCTCCCATCTCGATGAGTGCGCGGATGGCGGCGCTGGAGCGGCGTTTCGCGCGCGCCTCGAGGAAGCGTCCGAGCAGGATGAGCGTCGTGATCACCGCCGCGACCTCGAAATACATGTCGGCGTCTTCCACGAGGACGAGAGCGACGACTGACCACGTCCAGGCAGCGAGCGTGCCGATGGAGATCAGCGTGTCCATCGTCGCGGCGAAGTGGCGCGCGTTCATCAACGCAGCGCGGTGAAAGCCGTAGCCCGCCCAGAAGACGACCGGTGTGGCGAGCGCAAACGCAAGCCATCCCCACCCGTCGAACTGCAGCGGCGGGATCATCGAGAGCAAGACGAGGGGTGCCGTCAGCGCCGCGGCGACGACCAGTCGCGTGCGTAGCGCCCCTGCCCGGTCCTCGGCCTCTCCCGCCTCGGCCGCGAGCCGCGCGTGGTAGCCGGCGGCCTCGACGGCGCCGATCAGATCCGCGACGGCAAGCCGGCTCGGGTCATAGCGGACGGCCGCATGCTCGGTCGCGTAGTTCACAGCGGCGTCGACGCCTTCGAGCTTGTTGAGCTTGCGTTCGATGCGGTTCGCGCACGCGGCGCAGGTCATTCCTTCGAGCGCGAGCTCGACCTTGGTTTCGACCTCGGGTGTGGCCGTCGCCGTCACGCAGGCTCGTACCCCGCTTCCACGATCGCGGCGCGGAGTGCCGCATCGTCGAGCTCCAAACCCTTGACGGTCACGACCTTGGCGTCGAGGTCGACGTCAACATTCTCGACGCCTTCGACCTCCGATACCTCCTCGCGAATCGACATCGCGCAATGAGCGCAGTGAATCGCGGGAACGGTGTAGGTGGCTGTCTCGGTCACTCTTCTCCTCTCGTCGCAGGGATCGAAAGGAGTATACCCTATCGGGGTATCTAGAGTCCTGCGATGCGCGAAGCCCCGACGATCGCCTCGGCGCCGTCGGCGAAGCGAACGAGCGCCTTGCCCTTCCCGTCGTAGTCCGGCGACCACACGACGAGGGTCGCGTCGTCGCCATGCACGCGACAAGGTCGACCGTCCTCGGCATCGATACCGCGCCAGAAGCGCACGAACGGGTTCTCCTCCCACTCGCGGCCGATGGTCGTCTCGTCGGTGTGCCCCGGGAGGACGCGCAGGTCGTGAGGAAGTGTCATGAGCACGTCCATCACCGAGCGGCGCACCTCGTCGGCCGGGCCGCCGCCCACCGCGTCGCGAAAGAGCGTGTCACCCGTGAAGCAGAGATCGCCCACCGCGAACGAGACTCCGTCGTCGGAGTGTCCAGGCGTCGCCAGCGACTGGATGCGAAGGCCACCGGTCTCGACCCCACCAGACGTCACCTCGATGCCGAAGCGCTCGACGAGCTCGTCGTTGCCCGCGACGTGATCGGCATGTCCATGCGTCACGAGGAGATGCGTGGGGGTCAGCCGCTCACGCTCGACGACCTGGAGCAGAGGCTCGAGAGGTGCCCCGCTGTCGATGAACACCGCAGTTCCACCGGACTCGTCCGCTAGAACGAAGGCGTTGGAGAGCCAGGACGGATGCATGCTCCGCTCGACGATCAAAGCCACTAGACCTGTGCCTCGAACGTGCCGGGAACGCCACCGATCGCAACGAGCGTGACTCCGTCAGCCCCGGGGACGAGCTTGCGCTTCTGCTCGGGCCCGACGCGAGCGAACGTGCCCGGCGTCAGCTCGAAGGACTCCTCGCCTGCACTGAGGGTCACCGATCCCTCGACGACGAAGTAGACCTCCTCCTGCCCGTCCTTGGAATGGTCGTGGTCGGGGTAGTCCGCGTACCCCGCGGGAAACCGCTCGACGTTCATGCCGAACGACGTCACGCCGAGCCCCTTGCGGGCGAACAGGAACCGACCGTTCCCGCCGTGCGACTCGAGGTCGTCCAGATGCTTCACCGTTACGTCAGCCATCGTCCTCTCCTCTCGTAGGTGGGATCTCGCGGAGATCGTACGGGAGGATTCGCAGCCGCCTGGCAGAAAACCGCGCACGGCGAAGAGCATTCGAATCAGGGAGGCACCATGAGCGGCATTTTTGACGAGCGCGAGGTTCTCGAAGACGCAGCCGACAAGTGGTGGCTGTTCCTGCTCACGGGGATCGCGTGGCTCGTGTTCGCGCTGATCGTGTTCCAGTGGGACTACACGACCCTCGCTGCGATCTCGTACTTGTTCGGCGCCGTTGTGATCGTCGCTGGCGTGAACGAGCTCTTCCAGATCGCCGTCGCAACCACAGGCTGGAAGTGGATCCACGCCTTCCTCGGCATCCTCTTCATCCTCGGCGGGCTCTACGCCCTCTGGCACCCATACGACACGTTCGCGACGCTGTCTGCTCTGGTCGGGCTCTTCCTGCTCGTCAAGGGCATCTTCGACATCACGGTCGCGTTCATCACGAAGGACCAGTTCGAGCTGTGGTGGCTCCAGCTCATGGTCGGCTTGACCGAGATCCTGCTCGCCTTCTGGGTGGCAGGAAACCACAAGGAGAAGGCGATCCTGCTCGTGGTCTACGTCGGCATCGTCGCGCTCTCGCGCGGGATCACGGAGATCTTTCTCGCCTTCAAGCTGAAGGGGCTCAGACGGCGGTTGGCCGCTGCGTAAGCCGCTTCGCCACGAGAGCTTCGAGGGAGCCGCCCCGTGCGGCTCCCTCGCGTCTTCCGAGGTCGTACATTGATGCTCCGCCCGTCCGCGCGACGTGTATAGGATCGCGCTGATGCGTCGTGGAGCTCTCGTGTTCGTCGTCCTCGCTGCGGCTCTCGGCCTCGCCGCAGCAGGTTGCGGCGGCGAAGAGTCCGTAACTGCGACACCCGAGACCATCGAGGGTGAGACGACGACCACCGAGACGACCACCGAGACGACCACGACGGAGACGACCGCCACCGAGACCACGGACACGGAGACCACAGAGACCGAGACGACGGAGACGACCTCTGGGGCCGAGGGCGACCCGGTCGCCGGCAAGGAGGTCTTCCTCGGAGCCTCGTCTTGTGGCGGGTGCCACACCCTCGCCGACGCGGGCGCGACAGGCGCGGTCGGGCCGAACTTCGACGAAACCAAGCCGAGCTACGAGCTCTCGCTCGACCGCGTGACGAACGGTCAGGGGGGGATGCCGTCCTTCTCCGGCACGCTCACGGAGCAGCAACTTGCCGACGTCGCGGCCTACATCTCCTCGGCCGCCGGCAGCTGAGCTCTCCGTCTTTCTACACTCCCTTTCGTGATCGACCTCAAGGCGGCACGTAGCGACGTCGACGGCTGGCGTTCCGCGCTCGCCCGCAAGCGCGCGGCGGATGACTTCGAGACGCTCCTCGAGGCCGACGAGCGCTGGCGTGCGCTCATCCCACGCGTCGACGACCTGCGCACCAAGACGAAGCTCAAAGGCAAGCCAACGCCCCAGGAGCTCGAGGCGCTGAAACCGGTCAAGGCCGAGCTGAAGGAGGCCGAGGCCGAGCTCGCCGAAGCCGAGGTCGCGCGCGATGCAGCCCTCGCGCTCGTGCCAAATCCACCGCATTCGTCTGCCCCGGACGGAGATACCGAAGACGACGCCGCCGAGATCAGCCGATTCGGCGAGCCAACCACTCCCGAGACGCTCCGTGAGCACACCGAGATCGGGCGCTTCGACATGGAGCGTGCTGCGCGAGTCTCCGGTGCACGCTTCGGCTACGTGATCGGCGACTCCGCGCTTGTCGCGATGGCGCTCTACCAATTCGCGCTCGACCACCTCGCCGGTGCGGGCTTCACGCCCGTGATCCCCCCCGTGCTCGTGCGCGAGGAGGCGATGCACGGCACGGGCTTCTTCCCGACCGATCGCTCGAACATCTATGCGCTCGAAGAGGACGGCCTGTTCCTGACGGGCACTTCCGAGGTCGCGCTCGCCTCACTCCACATGGGCGAGATCCTCGAACGTGCAGAGCTGCCGCTTCGCTACACGGGCTTCTCCACCTGCTTCCGCCGCGAGGCCGGCGCCGCCGGGAAGGACACGCGCGGCATGTTCCGCGTCCACCAGTTCAACAAGGTCGAGATGTTCGTCTTCGTCGAGCCGGAGACCTCATGGGACGAGCACGACCGGATGCTCGACCTCGAGGAGCAATTCCTCCAGGCGCTCCGCCTCCCGTACCGCGTAGTGAACGTGGCAGCAGGCGACCTCGGCGCCTCGGCGGCGAAAAAGTACGACATCGAGGCGTGGTTCCCGTTCCAGGAGCGCTACCGCGAGGTCACCTCGTGCTCGAACACGACGGACTACCAGGCCCGACGCCTCGGCATTCGCTATCGGGGAGAGCACGGCCTCGACACGCCGCACACGCTGAACGGGACGATGGTGACTGACCGAGCGCTGCTCGCGATCCTCGAGAACTTCGATGGCGCAGTGCCCGAGGTGTTGACGCGGTACGGCGCGCCAGCTCACGTACAGCA
>JAOUHF010000092.1 GCA_029865325.1 Thermoleophilia bacterium | reverse complement strand
CAGCGTTCGATGCGATCTGCGACGTGCTGGAGCAGGAGCTCGATGCGGAGCGCACAGTGCTCGAAGGATTCGGACACTCCGTGCAGCGCCATCCCGACTTCAACACTGAGCTGGCCGCCTTCGTCCGAGATGCCGTACAGCCGCGTAGTCGGTAAGCAGCGCGGCTGGAGGAGTGGCGGCTGGCTTGGTGTGCGGGCACGCGTTCGGCAGTCAGCTGAGCCGGTGGTCGTGCGCTCGCGCGTATGAGTCATGCAGTCATGCGGTCGCGTGCTTCCTCGTCTTCGCGCTCGCGACGACGAATCCGAGGGTTCGCGAGCTTCACGATCTCGAGCAGATACACGACGTAGATCGAGAACGCGAGCGCGCAGATGCCGATCGCGAGCACGACGATGGTCTCGAGCGGATGCCACTCACCACCTTCACGGAACGGGACAAAGCGTGTGGCGAGCGCCGCCGCGGCGAGACTTGCGCACCAGAGCCACATGGTGAGCGCGGCCCGGCGCTGCGAGAAGCCGATGTTGATGAACCGGTGGTGGAGATGACTGCGATCCGCCGTGTAGATCGGCCGGTTGTGCTTCAGTCGCCGCGCGACGACGAACGACGTGTCGATGATCGGCACGGCCAGCACGAGCAGCGGAAGCAAGAGAACGACCGTCGACGCCGTCTTGAGCAGCCCCTGAATCGACACCGCGGCGAGAATGAACCCGAGACACAGCGCGCCCGAGTCACCCATGAAGATTCGGGCCGGGAAGAAGTTGTGGCGGAGGAAGCCGAGGCAGGCGCCGGCAACGATCGCTGCGAGAATCGCCGGGTCGGCCTTCCCGAGCGAGAGCGCCAGGATGGCGTACGTGACTCCGGCTATGCCACACACGCCGGCGGCAAGACCATCGAGCCCGTCGAGAAAGTTGACCATGTTCATCACGGCCACGATGAAGAGCATCGAGAGCGGCACTCCGATCCAGGCCGGGAGATCGACCACGCCGAGAAGCGGGAATGTGAAGTGGTCGATCCAGACGCCGAACATCGGCGGGATCGACGCAGCTACGAACTGGCCTGCGAGCTTCGTCGGAGGCGAGAGCCCGCGGAAGTCATCGACGGCACCGACAACCGTGGCCACCGCGGCCCCGAGCAAGACGCCGCGGCTCTCGCTGGAGAGATCGAGGAACGCGAGCGCCGGGACAAGGATCCCGAGGAAGATCGCGAGCCCACCCAGCCGCGGGATCGGCCGACGGTTGAGACGCCGGGCATCGGGTCGGTCGACCGCGCCGAGAAGACGTGCCATACCTCCGACCGCAGGCGTGAGGAGCACCACGACGACGAAGGCGATGGCGGCTCCGTAAAGAACCTCCGGCGTCGCCCGCAGCTCGTCGAACACGCTGCGCTATTTCGTTCCGTAGAGCCGGTCGCCTGCGTCGCCGAGCCCGGGGAGGATGTACCCCTTGTCGTTCAGGCAGCGATCGACCGAGGCGACCACGATTGGGACGTCTGGATGCTCGCTATGCACCCGCGCAATGCCCTCGGGCGCGGCGATCAGGGCGATGAGGCGAATGGACGTCGCTCCGGCGCGCTTCACCGTGTCGACGGCGGCGGCCGTCGAGTTCCCGGTGGCGAGCATCGGGTCGAGGAGGATGACGTCGCGATTGGCGATGTCACCCGGGAGCTTGACGAAGTACTCGACGGGCTCGAGCGTCTCCTCGTCCCTGAAGAGCCCGATGAAGCCGACCCGTGCGCCCGGCACGAGCGAGAGAACCGCATCGAGCATCCCCACCCCGGCGCGCAGGATTGGGCACACGGCGACCTTCTTCCCGGAGATTCGCCGTGCGGTCGTGCGCTCGAGCGGCGTCTCGATCTCGATCTCTTCGTCAGCCAGAGCCTTCGTCGCCTCATAGGTCAGAAGAAGCGTCAACTCGTTCACCAACTGACGGAACATCTGCGTCGTCGTCGTCGCATCTCGCAGCAACCCGAGCTTGTGCTGGACCAGCGGATGCGTGACCTCGGTGACGAGGCCGGACGGTGCAGCCTGGAGGTTGGCAGTCGTATCCACGGTCTCCTCCTACGCTTCGAACGTTGGGAATGCCGATTGTCCCCGGTAGAGCGGGTGGCGCTCGAGCAGTGCAGCACTCCGAAGCGCCAGCGCGCCAAGATCGGGAGTCGGCCCGAGCGCGTCGCAGATGAGACGCCCAACCTCCCGGAAATCGTCCTCTTCGAAGCCGCGCATGGTCATGGCGGGCGTCCCGACGCGGAGGCCGGACGCGACTGTGGGTGGACGCTCGTCGAAGGGAACGGTGTTGCGATTCACGGTGATGGAAACCTCGGCGAGCCGCTCCTCTGCCTCTTTGCCCGTCCACTGGGTCCCACGAAGATCGACGAGCAGGAGATGAGTGTCGGTGCCGCCGGTCAACACGTCGAGACCACCCTCCTGAAGCGTTGCGCCGAGTGCATCAGCATTCGCGCGGACGCTTTCCTGGTACTGGCGGAACGGCTTCGATGCTGCGATCCGGAAGCACGTCGCCTTCGCCGCGATCACGTGGTTGAGCGGCCCGCCCTGCATCCCAGGAAAGACAGCCCGATCTACCGCCCGCGCGTGCTCGCCCTTGCAGAGGATGAAGCCGGATCGCGGCCCGGCGAGCGTCTTGTGCGTGGTCGAGGTGACGAAGTCGCAATGCTCGACCGGATTCGGATGAAGTCCGGCTGCGACAAGCCCTGCGAAGTGAGCCATGTCGCAGAGGAGCAGAGCGCCGACCTCGTCGGCGATCTCGCGAAACCGCCAGGCCTCGACCGCTCGTGGATACGCGGAGCCTCCGCACACGATCAGCTTCGGCCGGTGCTCCTTCGCCAGCCGCAGGACATCGTCGTAGTCTACGAGGTTCGTCTCGCGGGAGACGCCGTAGTGGGCGATTCGATAGAGACGGCCCGAGAAGTTGACTTTGAGGCCGTGCGTGAGATGGCCGCCGTGTGCGAGCTCGAGCGAGAGGATCGTGTCGCCCGGTTCCAGGCAGGAAAAGTAGACGGCCATGTTCGTCTGTGCGCCCGCGTGAGGCTGCACGTTCGCGTGCTCGGCGCCGAAGAGCGCCTTCGCGCGGTCGATCGCGAGCTGTTCGATCTCGTCGACGACCTCGCAACCACCGTAGTAGCGCCTCCCGGGATACCCCTCCGAATACTTGTTCGTGGCGATGCTCCCCACGGCCTCGAGAGTCGCCGGCCACGTGAAGTTCTCCGACGCGATCAGCTCGATCTCCCCGCGCTGGCGCTCGAGCTCGCGGTCGAGGAGGACGGCCACGTCGGGATCGACGTCTGCGAGCCCAGCGGTGTGGAGAGTCTCGAGCGTCAGCGACACCGTGGCCATCGGCGTGGATGCTACTGGGCGACGACTTCCGCGACCTGCGCGAGCGCGTCGCGCCCAGGCACTGCACCTTCCCGAAGCACGAGTGCCTCCGGCCCCGTGAGGTCGAGCACCGTCGAGGGCGTGCCCGGGAGCTCGCCCCCGTCGACCACAGCTCCGACCGCCTCGAGAATCTCGAGCGGAACGTCGTCGACCCGCCGCGGATCTGCGTCGCCGTGCCGGTTCGCGCTCGTTGCCGCGATCGCCCCGGCGGCGTCGAGGATCTCCACCGCTACCCCCCCGACCCGGGGCACACGGACACCGATCGTGTCAGGTCGGTCTCCGGTGAGCCAGGGGTATCGCAGCGCCGGATTCGGGAGCACAAGCGTGAAGGGGCCGGGCAGCAGGGCGCGAGCCACGACCCCGGCTCTGCCACGAAGCTCGGGCACACACTCGAACAGCCAGTCGAGACTCGCCGCGACCAGCGCGATCGGCTGCCGCGCATCGCGACCCTTGAGTGCCGACAGCGCTCGGGCAGCCTGCTCGTGATACGGGGTACAGGCAAGCCCGTAGACGGTGTCGGTCGGGATGACGACGAGCTCGCGTGCCTGAATGGCCGCAACGGTCTTCTCGACCGAGCTCACTCGGGGAGCACCGTCCCGGCGAATGTGGTCGCGCCCTCGACAATCCTGTCACGGCCGGCGAGGTCCTGTGTGACCGCGACCCCTACGTACCCGAGCTTCAGAAGGAGCCCAGAGACGCGCTCGGCGTCACCGTCGGCGACCTCGAGTACGAGCGCTCCACGCTCTTCGAGGACGGCGCGCGCACCGCGAGCGACTGCTTCCGCCGCACCGTCGCCGACCAGTGCCGCACGCGGCTCCCAGTCGCGCACCTCCGGCTCGAGGAGGTCGATCTCATCGGGCCGGACGTAGGGCGGGTTCGAGACCACCAGATCCCACGGGCCCGCCGGAAGCCCGGCGAAGAGATCGCACGGGACGAATTCGACACCGAGATTCGCGTCGCGCGCGTTGCCCCGAGCCACAGCGAGCGCATCCACCGATGCGTCGGCGCCGGTCACGCGTGCACCCGGGTGCTCGTCCGCTATCGCGAGCGCGATCGCACCGCTCCCAGTCCCGACGTCGAGGACTCGCGGCTCGTCCAGCTCGCTGAGCAGCGCCAAGCAACGCTCGACGACAACCTCCGTCTCCGGCCGGGGGATGAGGACGCGCGAATCGACCTTCAATGTCAGCCGCCGAAACCCCCACTCCCCGATCACGTACGCCAAAGGCTCACGGCGCTCGCGGCGAACGACGAGCTCCTCCAACCGGGCGAGCACGTCATCCGGCAGCGTGCGATCCCGATCGACGAGCACCGACGATCGCGTCGTTCCGAGCACGTACGCGAGGAGGAACTCGGCGTCGACGCGTGCCGACGCGCAGCCCGCACCGTCGAGGCGATGCGACGCATCGCCCAAGGTGTCCCTCACCGAAGGTCCCACCCCAGCGGGCACGCTCACGCCCAGTCTGTAAGCACCCGATCGGCGAAACCGTCTCGCTCGAGCCGCTCGCGAAGTCGTTGATTCTCGGCCTGGAGCTCCGGGATGTGTCGGTCGTGCACCTCGACGAGCACCGTGTCGACGTGCTCGATGGCCCCGGTGTCGAGCAGGTGGTGAACCAACGGGCACTCGACACCCTCAACGTCGATCTTGATGAGCCGAACACGTCGATCGAAGCCGAATACGAACTGCGCGAGGTCAATCGTCTCCACCTCGACGAACCGCTCTGGATCGATGTTGCCCTTGAACGCAAGAAGGCTCGAGCCGACGGACCCCCCGACGGGGTCGTCGACGGCATCCTCGTGAAAATAGAGACGGCTCCGTCCCGCTCGATCGAGGACAGCCTGCTGATAGAGGCGAACGTTCTTCTTCCCTCCGAGCCGTCCGACAAGCGTCGAGAACGCGTGCGGATCGGGCTCGAACGCGTGGACATCCGCACCGGTGCGCGCAAGAGCAGCCGAAACCTCCCCGACGTTCGCGCCGCAATCGATCGCCACATCGCCGGGCTGCAGGCGGAGCGCCGCGACACGCCGCTCGATCATGGTCGGTCGGAGCCTGCGACGGACACCCCCGAGGGCTCGGCGCCAAGGGATAGCAGCCCGGCTCACGCGGACGCGGTGGCGAGCGCTTGCCGCTGCTCTTCCGCCCGCAGAGCTTGGGTGTACTCGTCGAGGTCGCCTTCGAGTACCTGGTCGAGACGATGCGTCGTGAACTTGATCCGGTGGTCCGTGAGGCGGTTCTCGGGAAAGTTGTAGGTCCGGATCTTTTCCGCTCGCTCGCCGCCACCGATCTGTGATCGGCGAGTGGCTGCGAGCGCCGCCTGCTGTTTCTCCCGCTCCGCTTCGTACAGGCGTGCGCGCAGCACGCGCATCGCCTTCTGCCGATTCTGGAGCTGCGACTTCTCGTCCTGCATTGCCACCACGATCCCAGTCGGAAGATGGGTCACCCGTACGGCAGAGTCGGTCGTGTTGACGCTCTGTCCGCCCGGCCCGGTCGAACGCATCACGTCGACCTTCAGGTCCTTCTCCTCGATCGCTATCTCGACTTCCTCGACCTCGGGCATCACCGCAACGGTTGCGGTCGACGTGTGTATCCGGCCCTGCGACTCGGTCTCCGGAACGCGTTGCACGCGATGCGTGCCGCCCTCGTACTTGAAGACGGAAAACGCGCCCTTCCCCTTCACGGCAAACACGACTTCCTTGAACCCACCCATCTCGTTCTCGCTGGCCGAAAGCGTCTCCGTCTTGAAGCGCAAGCGTTCCGCGTAGCGCGTCAGCATCCGATATAGCGCACCCGCCCAGAGGGCCGCCTCGTCGCCGCCGACTCCCTGACGGATTTCGACGATAACGTCCTTCTCGTCCGCCGGGTCGCGTTCGACGAGGGCGAGCTTCAGCTCTTCTTCTACCCGCTCCACGTCCGCCTCGAGCTCGGGGGTCATCCCTGCGAGCTCGGAATCGCCGCGAGCGTCATCGAGGTCGGCGCGAGCTTGCCTCCACTGGTCGGCGAGCTTCTTCGGTGTCTCGAGCTCCTTCAGCCTGCGGCCGGCTTCGGCCGCTTGCCGATGATCGTTGTATACAGCCGGATCGGCCAGTCGCTCCTGCGCTTCGACGTAGGAGCGGTCGAGCTCGTCGACCAGACGTTCGATGGCGGTCATGTCTTGAGGTTAGCCTGGGGTCAGGTCTTCCACGTTCCACCCGGCGGTGGAACGTGGAAGACCTGACCCCTAAAGAAGCGCGGCGTCGAGAGTGATCTCGGGGACCGCTGCGAGCGCCTGGGAGACGGGGCAGCCCTCCTTGGCGGTCTGCGCTGCCTCGACGAAGGAGGCTTCGTCGACTCCAGGAACGGAGCCGCGAACCGTGAGCGCAACCTTCGTGATTCCCGTCCCAGGGACGAACGTCACGGTCGCGGAGGTGTCGAGACGATCGGCGGGCGTTCCGCCCTGTGCAAGCCCATGGGAGAGGGCCATGGAGAAGCACGACGCATGAGCTGCCGCAATGAGCTCCTCAGGGCTCGTGCGTCCGTCCGAATCCTCGGCGCGAGAGCCCCACGTGACGTCCAGTGGCCCGAACGCGCCGCTGCCGACGCTTTCGATCGTCCCGCCGCCCTCGATCAGCGATCCCGACCATGTCACGTTCGCCCTGCGATCCGCCATCACGCGCCCCCCTCGAGCGTTGCTTCCACCGTCACCGTCGCGCTCGCCTTGATGAGCGCGGAGAACGGACATCCGGCGTCGGCAGCCTCAGCGGCCTGCGCGAACGACGCTTCATCCGCGCCTGGAGCGGTCCCCCGCGCGGAGAGCGACGACGCCACGATCCGGTGACCTCTTCCCTCGACCTCGTCCATTGTGATCGTGCAGTGGACATCGAGGTGCTCCGGCGGCGTCCCCGCTTTGGCAAGCTCACCCGCGAGCGAGGTCACCCAACAGCTCGCGTGCGCTGCGGCGAGCAGCTCCTCCGGACTGGTCTTCCCCTCGGGATTCGCGATGCGCGACGCGAGGGTGACGGGAAGGTCAAACGCGCCAGAGCTCGTGGCTGTGACGACGCCTGCTCCACGGGAGAGAGTGCCTTCCCAGCTGATATCCGCTTCGCGAACGATCCGGGGCATCAGGCCATCACCTCCACGCGAGACTCGAGCCGCCGCTGCTCGGGCGTCTCGGCGGCCTCGCGATCCAACACGTTCTGCAAAGCGCAGATCGAGACCTCGACCTGATCGTCGCTCGGCTCACGAGTCGTCAGCCGTTGCAGCCAGAGCCCCGGCGCGAGAAGCGTCATCAGCACACGGTTGTCTTGATGCTTTCCGGCATAGCGGATGAGCTCGTAGGCGAGACCGGCGATCACCGGTAGGAGCAGAATCCTGCTCAGGATCAGCCAGTACCACACAGGGCGCCCAACGAAGGCGAACACGAAGATCGCGATCACCATCACCCAGAGCAAAAAGGCTGTTCCGCAACGCGGGTGGATCAAGCTGAACTTCTGCACATTGGGAGGTGTCAACTCGGCGCCCGCCTCGAGCGCGTTGATCGCCTTGTGCTCGGCGCCGTGGTACTGGAAGACACGGCGCAGATCCGGGAGGAGCGAGATCACCAGGATGTACCCGATGAAGACGGAGACGCGGATGACGCCCTCGACGACGACGAAGATTCCGGTCGACTCGATCGGAAGCCAACTCGTGAGAAGCGCGGGGCCGATCTTGAAGAGCATGAGCGCGAAGCCGATCGCGATCGCAAACGAGAAGATGATCTGACCACGCCCGATCTGTGTCTGGATCTCCCCGTCCTCGTCGCGCTCCTGTGAGGCGACGTTGGCGGAGATCGCAAGCGCCCGGAAGCCGATCGCGAGCGACTCGCCGAGTGCGATCACGCCGCGGATCACCGGAAGACGCCAGATCCGCCGACGTTGCATGGGCGACGAGATCGCGTTCACGACCTCGGTGATGTCGCCCTCGGGCGTGCGGATCGCGACGGCCCAGCTCGAAGGGCTGCGCATCATCACTCCTTCGAGGACGGCCTGTCCGCCGTAGCTGACGGCCATGAGGCTCTAGTCGCCGCGCTGCGAGCCGGCTTTTTCGAGTCGGCGCTGGAAGCGCTCCACCCGACCGCCCGTGTCGACGAGTTTCTGCTTCCCCGTGTAGAAGGGATGGCACTCGGCGCAGACCTCCACGTGCAGCTCGGCCTTCGTGGAGCGCGTCCAGAACTCGTTCCCGCACGAGCAAGTGACGTGCGCGAGGACGTAGTCGGGGTGGATCTCGGTCTTCATCGGCCTGCCAGGATACCAGCCGCGATCTGGGGGTCAGCGTTGCCGCCCGAAACCACGGCGACGACTGAAGACCCAGGCTCGACCACGATCTTCCCCGCGAGCAAGGCCGCGACGGCGGCGGCACCAGCAGGCTCGCAGGCGAGCTTGGCACGCGTGTAGAGGAAGCGCATACCCTCTGCAATCTCGTCGTCCGTGACCAACACGAGGTGGTCAACCCGGTCGCGGCACACAGCGAGCGTCCCGCTCCCC
>JAOUHF010000180.1 GCA_029865325.1 Thermoleophilia bacterium | reverse complement strand
CCGAGGACCGTCCCGCTCCTGGACAGACGAGCCAGCCGCTAGCATGGGTCCAGCGTTACGGGGAGCTCGGGCGACCGGGCTGAGAGGGCGGTTAAGCGCGCCGCCGACCCGCAGAACCTGATCTGGGTAATGCCAGCGGAGGAAGGCGTGTCGAACGAGGTCATTGTGGTGGTGGCAGGCGGGGATCCTCCCGATCCTGAATCCGCGCTCGCCGTGCCTCTCGATGCACGCGTGATCGCCGCGGACAGCGGTTTGGAGCATGCATTCGCGCTCGGACTCGAGGTCGAGATCGCGGTCGGCGACTTCGACTCGGCCTCCCCTGAGGTGGTGGCGCGGGCCGAGGCAGGCGGGACGCGAATCGACCGGCACCCCGTCGAGAAGGACGCGACCGACCTCGAGCTCGCGCTCGACACTGCGCTCTCCCTCGGGCCTCGGCGGACCCTCGTTCTCGCCGGCGACGGAGGCCGGCTCGATCATCTCCTCTCGACACTGCTACTTCTCGGGTCGAATCGCTACGAGGCGGTGGAGATCGATGCGTTCATCGGGACCACGCGCGCCCACGTCGTGCGCGGAGAGCGCGTGCTCGAAGGCGCGGTGGGTGAGCTGATCTCGCTCCTCGCGCTACACGGGCCAGCGGAGGGCGTGCGCACGGACGGGCTCGCGTACCCGCTCGCGGGCGAGACGCTCGAGCCGGGATCGAGCCGCGGCGTCTCGAACCTGTTCGCTACGAAGACTGCGCGAATAAGCCTCGACCACGGCGTTCTTCTCGCCGTGCGGCCCGGGAGAGAAGCGGGAGCTGGCGAGTGACAGATCGTTACAAGGTCGCGGTCGCGGTCGCGGTCGCGCTCGTCATTGCGCTTGTGGCGCTCGCCGCACCGGGTTGTGGCAGTGGTGCTGGCGCGCCGACAGAGGTCGTCCTCGTCACGCACGACTCGTTCGCGGTCTCCAAGAACGTCGAGCGCGCGTTCGAACGGAAGACGGGCCTGGAACTGACCACCCTCAAGTCCGGCGACGCCGGCGAGTCCGTGACGAGAGCCCTCCTCACCGCGGGAAACCCCCAGGGCGACGTCCTGTTCGGCGTCGACAACACGCTTCTCTCGCGTGCGCTCGACGGTGACGTCTTCGTGCCGTACGAGTCGCCGGCGCTGAAGAACGTAGCCGAGCGATACATCCTCGACCCGGAGCACAGGGTGACGCCGATCGATCATGGCGAGGTGTGCCTGAACGTGGACGAGGCGTGGTTCGCCGAGCACGGGATCGACCCACCGCGCACGCTCGAGGAGGTGACGCTCGATCGTTACCGCAGTCTCCTCGTCGTCGAGAATCCTGCGACGTCGACTCCGGGTCTCGCGTTCCTGCTCGCCACCGTGGCCCGGTACGGCGAGATGGGCTGGCAGGACTACTGGCGGAGGCTGCGCGCGCAAGACGTGCTCGTGGTAGACGGTTGGGAGGAGGCCTACACGGTGCGCTTCTCGGGCGCTGCCGGCAGCAGGGGAAACCGCCCGATCGTCGTCTCCTATGCGTCGAGCCCCCCAGCCGAGGTCATCTTCCGCACGCCCAAGCCAGCGACTGCGCCTACCGCCGTGATCGAGGACTCGTGCTTCCGTCAGATCGAGTTCGCCGGTGTCCTGCGCGGCGCTCGCAACGAGGAGGGCGCCCGGAAGCTCGTCGACTTCATGCTCTCGACCCGCTTTCAGGAAGACGTGCCGCTCAGCATGTTCGTCTTCCCGGTCAATCGCGCGGCGACGCTCCCGCCCGAGTTCGTGAAGTTCGCGATCGTGCCGGAGAGCCCGCTCGACCTGCCGCCAGAGCAGATCGAGGCGAACCGAGACGACTGGATCAGGGCGTGGACGGACATCGTCGTTCGGTGAGCGGGCGCACGTGGCGTGCCGCGACGTACGGCGTTCCCCTCGCATTCTTGGGGCTCTTCTTCGTCTATCCGCTCCTGTCCATTTTCGAGCGCGGCCTTCGGTCCGACGGCTCCCTGGCGTCTCCGCTCGACGTCCTCACGGACCCGCTGACCCGCGACGTCGTCTGGTTCACGATCTGGCAGGCGCTTGCATCGACCGCGCTGACGTTCGTGGTCGGGCTACCCGCTGCCTACGTCCTCGGACGGTACTCGTTCCCCGGCCGGAGCCTCTTCCGCGCGCTGGTGATCATCCCGTTCGTTCTGCCGACGGTCATCGTGGCGCTGGCGTTCCTGGCGATCCTTCCTTCCGGGCTCGAGCGTGGTTGGGCGCCGATCCTCATCGCCCACGCGTTCTTCAACGTCGCCGTCGTCGTGCTCGTCGTCAGCACGTTCTGGGCGAGTCTCGACCGGCGCGTGTCCGAGGCCGCAGCGACACTCGGGGCCGGACCGTGGCGAAGCTTCCGCGAGGTGACGCTGCCGCTGCTCGCACCGTCTCTCGCCGCGGCCGGGGCGATCGTCTTCCTCTTCTCGTTCACCTCGTTCGGAATCGTCTTGATTCTCGGAGGGCCGGCCTACTCGACGATCGAGGCCGAGATCTACAACCAGGCGGTTCGCATCTTCGACTTGCGCGCAGCCGCAATCCTCTCCTTCGTTCAGCTTCTCTGCGTCGGTCTCGCCGTGTGGGTCACGCTGAGGCTGGAGGCGCGTGTCGGCACAAGTCGCTC
>JAOUHF010000179.1 GCA_029865325.1 Thermoleophilia bacterium | reverse complement strand
AGCCGAGACTCGTCGCGGAGGTGGAGTTCGCGGAGTGGACGCGGGAAAGTCGTCTGCGCGCACCTGTGTATCTGCGGTCGCGCGAGGACAAGGCGACCTCCGAGATTCGGCGAGAGAGAGCGCCGGTTTCGCCGGTCGTCAAGCGAGGCCGGCGAGAGTTGCGGCTCTCCAACCTGGACAAGCCGTTCTGGCCAGAGGAGGGGATCACGAAAGGCGACCTGATCGCGTACTACCGCGATGTCGCCGCGGTGCTCGTCCCGCACCTGCGCGGGCGTCCGTTCACGATGAAGCGCTACCCCGACGGCTGGCAGGGGAAGAACTTCTTCCAAAAGCAGTCCCCGTCGCATATGCCTTCCTGGATTCGCCGATCGCCGTTCCCGGCGTCGACGCGGGAGGGCGAGAAGAAGGTCATCGACTACGCGCTTGTCGACGACGAGCTGGCGCTGCTCTGGATGGCCAATATGGGTTGCATCGACCTGCACACATGGGCGTCACGTGCTGATCGACCTGAGAGGCCCGACTGGGTCATGTTCGACCTTGACCCAGCCGAGGGCTCAGGCTTCGGGGAGGTGATCGAGGTCGCGCTGCTCGTGAAGCAGACACTCGATCTGCTCGAGCTCGAGAGCTTCCCGAAGACCTCCGGCTTCCGCGGCATCCATGTGATCGTCCCGATCGCACGCCGGCACTCGTTCGCGGACGTACGAGAATTCGCGGGAATCGTCGCGGGCGCGCTTGCGCGCGCTCATCCGGAGCTCGTGACGACGGAGTGGGCGAAGGAGAAGCGTCGCGGTGTTCTCGTGGACGCGAACCAGAACGGACTGGGAAAGACGAACGCGTCCGTGTACTCCGTGCGGCCTCGAGCAGGCGCCCCCGTTTCGACACCGCTGCTGTGGGACGAGGTCGTCCCCGGGCTCGATCCGGCCACCTTCACGATGGATGCGGCGCTCGATCGCGTGGCACGCGATGGCGACCTGTTCGCTGGCGCTCTCGCCGGCAAGCAGTCGCTCGTGAAGGCCCTTCGCACCTTGCGGTGACGGCTACTCGCCCAGGCGCTTCGGGTGGCCGAGCACCGAGAGCTCGACGATGTCGCGTCGGAAGAAGAGCCCGACCGTCCAGTCGAGAACGACGCGCAACTTTCTCGAGACGAGCGGGAGCTGGTACAGGTGGTACGTCCGCGCGATCCACCACCCGAGGAAACCGTGCAGGCGCATCCCAGGGATCTCCGCGATGCCTTTGTGGTACCCGAGGGTCGCGACCTGGCCGAGCATGCGGTAGCCGTACGGCCCTGACGATCCCGCGAGGTTCTTCGCAAGCCGTCGAGCCTGACGCAACGAGTGCTGGCACGTCGGCGGATCCGTCGCTCCGGGCGTCTTGAAGTTGGGGACGGCCGCACAGTCGCCGAGCGCCCAGACGTTCTTCCGTCCTAAAACGCGAAGCGTCTCGTCGACCAGGACGCGCTCCCGCTCGTCCAGCGGTAGGCCGAGCTCTCCGAGCAGCGGGTGCGCCCGCACTCCGGCTGACCAGACGAGCGTTCGCGCCGGGACGCGGGTCCCGTCCGAGAGCATCGCCTCCGACCCGTCGTAGGACTCGAGCGTCGTTCCGACGTGGATCTCGACGCCTCGCCGCTTCAGGTGTCGCGCCGCGTATTCCCCGAGCCTTCTCGGGATCTCGGGGAGGATCTTCGAGGCAGCATCGACTAGCACCCAGCGCTGCGGCGCATCGAGAAGGTTCGGATAGAAGCGGAGAGCCGCGTGAGCGAGGTCGTTCAGCTCCGCCAGGGCTTCGACCCCCGCGTAGCCCGCGCCGACGAAGACGAAGCCGAGCTCCGCGGGATCCTCGGGATGGATCGACGCTCGCTCGAGCTGTTGGATGAGGCGGTTGCGCAAAGCGATTGCGTCGGCCAGGTCCTTGAACCCGATGCCGTGATCGGCGAGCCCGGGGACCGGGAGAACACGTGTCACCGCACCGAGTGCGACCACGAGCCGCTCGTAGACGATCTCCGCAGGCCCGGCGAGCGTCTCCGCGGCTACGACTCGCCGATCCGCGTCGAGAGCGGTCGCACGCCCGAGCAGGAGCTCCGCATGAGGACACATCTGGCGCAGCGGGACGACGACATGACGGGGCTCGAGCGTTCCCGCAGACGCCTCGGGCAGGAGCGGCGTGTAGAGCATGAAGTTCTCGGGCGAGAGGATCGTGGCGCCGCGTCGCTTGAGGTTGCGAGCGACGTAGCTTCCCGCGAATCCGCCGCCGAGGATGAGGGTCCCGCCGCGTGCCTCGCGTCGCTCCACGCGTCATGCTTACCACGGTGGCGACCCAGGTGTCAGTGATCGGGAGCGGCGGGGAGTGGGAGGGCGCCGCCGAGGAGGTCGGACGCCTTCTCGCAGAGAGGGGCTGCACGGTCGTCACGGGTGGGCTCGGCGAGGTCATGGCAGCGGCTCATCGAGGCGCGAAGGTAGCGGGCGGAACGACGATCGCGATCCTTCCAGGTGAGGATCGCCGTTCGGCGAACCCATGGGCCGATCACGTGGTGGTCACGGGGGTCGGCCATGCGCGGAATCTCGTGGTGGCAGCGTCGGGCGACGCGGTGATCGCGATCGGTGGAAGCTACGGCACGATCGCCGAGATGGCGCTTGCTCTT
>JAOUHF010000091.1 GCA_029865325.1 Thermoleophilia bacterium | reverse complement strand
AAGCCGTGCGCGATGCGCCTTCGAGCGAGTGGGTCGAGAAGGTCGATCTTGTTCAACACGAGCTCGAGTGGAATGTCGTTCGCACCGATTTCCGCAAGCACGGACTGCACGGCGTCGATCGTCTCGCGCAGTCGGTGCTCGGGCAGCGACGCGTCGGCTACATGCAGGACGAGGTCGGCAACGAGCGTCTCTTCGAGTGTCGCCGCAAAGCCTTCGACGAGTTGCGTCGGAAGGCGCCGGATAAACCCGACGGTGTCCGTTACGAGGTAGCGCTTCCCGTCGTATTCGAACGCCCGCGTCGTCGGGTCGAGCGTCTCGAACAGGCGATCGTCGACCGCTGCTCCAGCTCCCGTCAGCGCGTTGAGGAGAGTCGACTTCCCGACGTTCGTGTATCCGGCGAGCGCAATAGTGGGCACCGTCGTTCTGCGTCGCTCCTTGCGGCGTGTTGCGCGTTGCCCGCTCAGCGTCCGTAGTCGCCGCTTGACGAGAGTGACACGCGTTCGCGCCAGACGTCGGTCGCTCTCGAGCTGACTCTCGCCGGGGCCGCGTGTCCCGACGCCGCCGCCGAGGCGCTCGAGGTGCTGCCACATTCCTCTCATGCGCGGAAGGTTGTACTCGAGCTGCGCAAGCTCCACCTGGAGCTTTCCTTCTGCGCTCCGTGCGTGCTGGGCAAAGATGTCGAGGATCAGCTGCGTCCTGTCGACGACGCGAGCCTTGAGCGCGTCCTCCAGCGATCGCTGCTGCGTCGGGCTCAGCTCGTCGTCGACGAGGAGCACTTCTGCCGACGAGTCGGAATAGGCCTGCTTCAGCTCCGCGAGCTTTCCCTTCCCGACGAACAAGCGCGGATCGGGATGAGCGCGATGCTGGACGATCTCGGCGACGGGAGTGACGCCCGCAGTGCGCGCAAGCTCGCCGAGCTCATCGAGCTCCGTCCGGGCGTCGACTCCCTTCGGAAAGACCCCGACAACGAAACCGCGCTCCGGCTCCGCCCCAGGCGCGGGATCGGGCTGGCGAGCGGTCACAAAAGAGATTATGCCGCGGTAGGCTGAGCCGGTGACCGCGCTCGCCGATCGTCTTTCCGCGCGGACGCTCGAGCTGGTCGATATCCCGTCCGTCAGTCGGAGCGAGGCCGTTATTCGCGAGCACATCCTCACGCTCGTTCCATCCGGGCTCGTGGCCGAGTACGCGGGCGACGAGGCGTTCTTCTTCGTTCCCGCAAGACGGCGTGACGTGCCGCTCGTAGTCCTGGCCGGGCATTACGACACCGTGCCTGCACAGAGCAACCTGCCGGGCGCGCTTCGGAACGGTGCGGTGCACGGCCTCGGTGCGAGCGACATGAAGGGCGGCCTCGCGGTCGCACTCGAGCTCGTTCGTGATCTCGCGGAGGGGCCTCCGAGACCGTACGACGTCGGACTCGTTCTCTTCGGACGCGAGGAGTTGCCTGGCGAGTACAACCCCCTTCCGGCGCTCTTCGAGGGGTCGAGCGCGATTCACGACACCGCGTTGGCGATCGTCCTCGAGCCGACGGATGGACGGATCCAGGCCGGTTGTCTCGGGAACGTCATCGCGCGGCTCGTCTTCGGCGGGACAAGCGGCCACTCGGCGCGGCCCTGGCTCGCCGACAGCGCGATCGAGCGCGCAGTCGCCGCTCTGCCGAGCTTTCTCGAGCTCGAGCCACGCGTCGCCGTTGTTGATGGTCTCGAGTTCAAGGAGGTCATCTCCGTGACGCGGTTCGACTCCGGGATTGCCGACAACGTCATACCGGGCGAGGCCACAGTGACGCTCAACCTGCGCTATCCGCCCGATCGAACCCCGAAAGAGGCGGAGGCGTATCTCCGCTCGCTCACGCCCGCTGGGGCATTGCTCGTGATCTCGAGCAATGCCGCCCCTGCTCGGGTCGTCACCGGTTCTGTCCTCGTGCGGTCGCTGAGCGCCGCCGGCGACCTCCAAATCGAGCCCAAGCAGGCCTGGACCAACGTCGCAGACTTCACCGGGAACGGCATCGACGCGGTGAACTTCGGTCCAGGTCACACCGCCTACGCGCACCGTCAGGACGAACGGGTCGAGATCGCGGCCCTCGTCCATGCGTACGAGACGCTCGATCGGTTCCTTCGCGGCGCGATCGTGGAAGATGCCGCGTGATGGAGCTGGCGCGCCGTATCGACGAGCTGTGGGAGAGCGGCGAGCTCGACCCGGCTCCGATCGAAGAGGCCGTCGCGCTGCTCGATCGCGGAGAACTGCGCGTGGCCGAGCGGGCAGCAGCCGGCTGGACGGTGAACGAGTGGGCGAAGAAGGCGATTCTCCTCTACTTCCGCATACGGAAAGTGGAACCCATGGACGTGGGCGGGCTCCACTTCCTCGACAAGATCCCCGTGAAGACGGACTACGCAGCGCGTGGCGTTCGGGTCGTCCCCCCTGGAGTCGCGCGCTACGGATCGTTCTTGTCCGAGGGCGTTGTCCTCATGCCCGGTTTCGTGAACATCGGTGCCTGGGTAGGCCCGCGCACGATGGTCGACACCTGGGCGACGGTCGGCTCTTGCGCGCAGATCGGCGCCGACGTTCACCTCTCCGGCGGGGTCGGGATCGGCGGAGTGCTCGAGCCCCCGCAGGCGCAGCCTGTGATCATCGAGAACGGCGCTTTCCTCGGGTCACGCGCCGTCGTCGTCGAGGGTGTGGTCGTCGGCGAAGGAGCGGTGATCGCGCCGAATGTCGTGCTGTCGGCGTCGATCCCGGTGATCGACGTCACCGGACCGGAGCCGGTCGAGCACCGTGGGTACGTACCTCCGCGCTCAGTGGTTCTGCCCGGGACACGCCCGAAGGACTACCCGGCCGGGCGTTACGACCTTCCGTGTGCGTTGATCGTCGGCGAACGCAGCGCGTCGACCGACCTCAAGACCTCTCTCAACGACGTCCTGCGCGAGTTCGAGATCGCGACGTGACCGCCGTCGCTGAGATCGCCCTCTTTACCGACGATGTGGAGGTAGCTGCGGAGTTCTATACCCGCGTTCTCGGTGCTGCCCCCGTCGCAGAGTGGCCGGGCGGCGCGATCTTCGCCACGGGAGATTCCAAGCTCCTCGTGCACGAGCGTTCCGCGGCCATGGAAGGCGATCCGCCGAACGAGGATCACTTCGCCTACTCCGTTGCGGATCTCGACGACGCGTGCGACGACCTGCGCGCGCACGGCGTGCCGTTCCTGGTCGAGCCGCGGGAGTATCCGTGGGGACGCTCCGCGTACCTCCGCGATCCGGATGGGCGGCTCGTCGAGCTCGCCGAGAACGCGGGCTAGCGAACGCGCACCGCAGGCCCGGTGAGACGCGCGCGACCACTCTCGAGAAAGACGCGCAGATCCCCGCCGGGAAAGTGAACCAGGACCTCGCCCGCCCCGTGGGTCGCGGCTGCGACGGCGACTGCACTCGTTCCGGACGATGTTGTCTCCCCCACCCCGCGTTCCCACACGCGTGCCGTGACTTCGCCGGGTCCGTCGATCCGGGCGACCTGGACGTTCGTGCGGTCGGGGAACCGCGGGTGGGTCTCGAGGAGCGGCCCAACGCGCTGGATCTCGTCTGGGTCTCCAACCACGACGGCGTGTGGGTTGCCCACCGAGACCGGGACGAAGGCAGTGCCGGCCACGACCTCTCTCGAGCCGACGTGCACGTCGCCGAGGTCCTGCTCGATGTCGCCACTTTCGAGCACTCTGGCGACGACCTGACGCGCGCCGACGTGAATCGAGATCCGGCGAGTACCCGTGCGTTCGGCGAGCCACGCCGCGGCGATGCGGGTGCCGTTCCCCGAGAGCTCCGCCTGTGAACCGTCCGGGTTCCAGATGACGATGGACATGTCCTCGATGCCGGCGGACGTCACCTCCACGAGGCCGTCGGTGTCACCTACTAGAGCGGGAACCTGTGCAGGATCGAGAGACCGCCCGGGATCGGGCTCGATGACGACGTACGTGTTACCGAGCGCGGACCAGACCGAGGACATCATCCGCCACCTCCTTCGGGGAACGGTCGCCGTTGATCATGACGACACCACCGATCCGCCGCATCCATTTCCGTTGGTACGCCGCGTAGCGCCTGGTTCGCGCAATGAGTCGCTCCTGAGCGAGCTCGGAAGGGAGCTCGGTGAGCTCGCGCAGGCCGAGCGCCTTCTCGGCCGTCCTCGAGATCTCACCGGCGAGAACCCGCCGTACTTCGTCGAGTACGCCTCGCGCGAACATCGCCTCAGTCCGAGCACGGATTCGTTGCTCGAGCCGGTCTGGCGGCAACTCGAGTCCCACCACCAAGGTCGGCCGGCGCGTCTCCGTCGACCAGAGGCGGCCGTGGGTAGGCACCAGCGAGCCGCCTCCCTCGGCAAGCTCGAGCGCACGGACGACCCGCCGGCGATCGTTGCGATGCACCATGGCGGCGGCAGCCGGATCGAGCTCTTGGAGTCGCATGTACGCGGCGCTCGGATCGCTCTCGTAGAACGATTCCCAGCGTGCGCGCACACTCGTTTCTACGGCGGGCGGTAGCTCGAGCTCGGCGAGCGCGGCTCGCAGGTACAAGCCTGTCCCACCGCAGACAACGGCGACTCCGTGGGCTCGAACGAGTTCGTCGATCTCGTCGTGGGCGAGCTTGGCGTACTCGCCGACGGAGAACTCCTGCGACAGACTCCGGATCGCGACGAGGTGCGTCGGGGGCTCGGGCTGGTTCGTGAGAATCGGCAACCCGCTGTACACCTGCAACGCGTCCGCCGACACGACCTCGGTGCCAAGCTCGACGGCGACGATCTCCGAGGCCGCCGACTTCCCGGACGCCGTCGGACCGAAGATCGCGATCACCTCCGGCAACGATGAGGTCATGTCCCTCGGGGCGCCCCAGCCCACCACCCGCTTTCACCGTATCGCCGGTGCCGTTGCATGTGTGTGACAGCTGTCCCGAAAGTGTGAAAGATCGCCGGGAGCCGCTCGCTTAGGCGGCCACGAGCGAAACCTCGCGTCCGCGGAGTGTCGTCGAGGTTGACCCATCGATCGCAACCATCGCGAAACTGCCCGCCGACGACGAGCCGGCGAAGTTGACCATCGTGTTTCGCCGCGTGCGCCCGCGCAGAATCGCCGCGTCCGTTCGGCTCGATCCTTCGACGAGAACCTCTTCGATGCCGCCGAGTCGCTCGGCGTTGCGTTCCGCGGCAATGCGCTGTGTCGCCTCGACGAGGCGTTCGAGGCGCTCATGCTTGATCTCCTGGGGCACCTGGTCCGGCATGTCTGCCGCTTCGGTGCCGGCGCGGCGTGAGAAGATGAAGGTGAAGGCGCTGTCGAACCGCACGGTTTCGACGACCGCAAGGGTCTCTGCGAAATCGTCGTCGGTCTCGCCCGGAAACCCGACCATGAGGTCGGTCCCGAGCGCAAGTCCCGGTACGGCTCCGCGGAGGGTCTCGACCAGCCGTAGGTATCGATCGCGGTCGTATGTCCGACGCATCCGCTTGAGGATCCGCGGCGACCCCGACTGCAACGGCAGATGGATGTGCTCGCAGACGCTCGCGCAGTCGGCGATCGCTGCGACGACGGGCTCCCGGAAATCCTTCGGATGAGGACTCGTGAAGCGGATGCGTTCGATCCCCTCTATCGCGTCGCACGCCCGGAGCAGCTCCCCGAACTCCGTGTGTAGGTCCGGCGCGAGATCACGCCCCCACGAGTTGACGTTCTGGCCGAGGAGCGTGACCTCGCGCACACCGCTACGGGCGAGTGCGCTCACTTCGGCGACGATCTCGCCGGGTCGGCGGCTTTGCTCGCGGCCGCGGACCGCCGGGACGATGCAGTAGGCGCACTTGGAGTTACAGCCCATCGACACTTGCACCCAGGCTTGGAACGACCGTTCGCGTCGTTGAGGGAGATCTGCGGCGAAGTGCTCGTGCGTCCTGAAACGGCCCGACGAGACTCCAAGGCCTCCGGCGCCGATCCAGTCCGCGAGGTGTGGGATCGATCCGGGCCCAAAGGCGACGTCGACGAATGGGTACTGCTCGAAGATGCGCTCGCGCTGCGCCTCCGCGTAGCATCCCCCGACGGCGATCACGAGATCGGGTCGGTTTCGCTTACGCGCCGCGGCGTTGCCGAGGTAGGCCGCGAGCCGTGTGTCCGGCTTCTCCCGGATCGTGCACGTGTTGAACACGACGATGTCAGCCGTGTCCTGTGAGACTGCTTCACCGAGACCAAGAGACTCGAGCATGCCCTTGATGCGCTCCGAGTCGTGGGCGTTCATTTGGCATCCGAACGTAGTGACGTGATAGCGCCTCACAGATCTCGGAATCCTAGGTGGTCCGGGCTACCGAGCCCAGACAGTGAGCTCGTGTCGTCCCGGGACTCCTGCCCATGCGTCGCGCTGCTCGACAACGAGACCCTCTTCGTCGAAGCGGAGTAGGGATGTTCCAGCGATCGTCTCGACGGAGCCGTCCACCGACGTGATCGCGGCCCACCAGTCCACGGCCGCGCGAGCTCCGTCCGCGACCGGCTCACCGAATCGGCACACGGCATCTGCCTGATCCGCGAACGCCCATGCGACGTACTCGCGCGGCACTTGAGGGTCGTGAAACGGGTGTGAATAGAAGGCGGCGTCTTCCGCGTAAAGCGCTGCAATCGCCTCTACATCTCTTTTGGGCCAGGCGTTCGACCAGACCTCGACCCAGATTCGGGCTGCGGCGCCGACGTCTATTTCGCGACCTCGATGGCGCGACTCTCGCGGATCACGATGACCTTGACCTGGCCCGGGTACTCGAGCTGATCTTCGATCTCCCGTGCGATCTCGTGCGAGAGCAGCACGGCAGCGTCGTCATCGATCTCACTCGGCTCGACGATCACGCGAATCTCCCGTCCCGCCTGCAGCGCGTATGCCTTCGCGACCCCGGGCTTCGCCGTCGCAATCTCCTCGAGCGCCGCGAGCCGACGGATGTAGTTCTCGAGGCTTTCGCCTCGCGCGCCCGGTCTCGAGGCAGAGACCGCATCGGCGGCAATCAGGAGGACTGCCTCGACGGTCTGCGGCTGAACCTCGGAGTGATGTGCCTCGATCGCATGAACGACGCCCTCCGACTCGCCGTGCCGCCGCGCGAGTTGCGCGGAGATGAGCGCGTGTGACCCCTCCACCTCGTGGCTCATGGCCTTGCCGATGTCGTGCAGTAGAGCGGCCCGCTTGGTCGTCTTGACCCCCGCCTTGAGCTCGGCAGCCATGATCCCGCCGAGATGAACCACCTCGAGCGTGTGCTTGAGGACGTTCTGGCCGTAACTCGTCCGATATCGCAGCCGACCGAGAATTCGGACGAGCTCCTCGTGGAACTCACCGCAGTTGGCCTCGAAAACCGCTTGCTCCCCCGCCTGCAGGATGTGCTCGTCGAGCTCCGCTTTCGACTGGTAGTACATCTCCTCGATCCGAGCGGGGTGGATTCGCCCGTCCTCGATCAACTTCTCGAGGGTGACCCGCGCGATCTCGCGGCGCAGCGGGTCGAAGGACGAGAGGACGACAGCATGCGGCGTGTCGTCGATGATGAAATCGACTCCGGTCAGGTGCTCGAGAGCGCGGATGTTGCGACCCTCGCGGCCGATGATGCGGCCTTTGAGGTCGTCCGATGCGAGCTCGATGACCGAGACGGTGGCCTCCGCTGTGTGGCTCGCCGCAACGCGCTGGAGAGAGTCTGCGATGAGTGCTCGTGCGCGGCGTCTCGCGTCGGCACGGGCCTCCTCCTCCATCTGGCGTACGTCTCGAGCGAGCTCATGCCGGATGAGATCCTTCGAGCGCTCGAGGAGCTGCTGGCGGGCGTCGTGGACGGTGAGGCCCGAGATGCGCTCGAGTGCTCCGAGTGCTTCCTTCTGCGCTTCGCGGATCTCCTCCTGAAGAGCCTTGACATGTACCTCCCGGTCGCCGAGGCCCTGCTCCTTGCGCTCGACCTCGGTCAGCGCTGCGTCCGCCGCGACTTCTTTCTGGACGATGCGCTCCTCGATCTTCGCGATCTGAACGCGCCGATCCTGGACCTCCGCCTCGATCTCGCTCCGCAGCTGAACGGCCTGCTCGCGCGCGTCGACCTGTGCCTCGCGGCGGATCGCGTCCGCTTCACGCCCGGCCTCGGCGAGGAGACGATTCCGTTCCGCTTCGGTCTTGCGGACACGCGAGCTCGAGCGGGCAAGAAGGATCATCGAGGCCGCGAGAGCTCCGACGAGGATTCCGATGAGCGCCGCAACAGCCGAGAGCATGAAGGCCTCCGTGGAGGATTCCGTTGTCCGCGGCTTCGCCGCGGTGCTCACACCCGGCAGTCGGCCTGCTCGGCCGCGACCGGAGTCTGCCCACGACCGCTACCTCGGGTGGTGGTGCGTCCTCCGCTGTCGGCCGATGCTCGGCCGGTTGGGCTGGTCATCAAGGGTTGATATCGAGTTCATGGATTCAGGAATCGCTTGCGAGCAGGAAAATGCCTGGTGAAGCTCGCTCATCGTAACTCGCCGCCGTCATCCTCTGCAATGACGGCGGCGATCACGCCGTGAGAGAACCCCTTCCCGTAGAGGTAGCGGGCGGTCTTCGGCGAGGCTCCACGGCGTCCGACGATGCGGCGCGCGCGCGCTATTTCTCCCTCGACGGCCTCGAGCGCGCCGTCGACGAGCTCGCGCGCGACACCCGCCTCTCCTAGACGGGCACGGATGAGAGCGTTCCCGGCACCGCGCTCCACGAGAAACGACGCCCGCGACTGCGCAAAGCGCTCGTCGTCGACGAGGCCGTTGCGGCGAAGGGTCACGACCGCCTGCGAATAGTCGTCCTCCGAGAAACCACGAGCCTGGAGATGCTCTTCGATCTCGAACTCGGTCCGGTCTCGATGGTGAAGCGCGCGGAGCGCGCACTCGTACGCGTCGCCGGTCTTTGCGTCGACTCCCATGTGAGCTCCCGATCGAGGCGACGTCAGCTCTCGACGGGCACGGCCTCCTCGATCTCTATCT
>JAOUHF010000178.1 GCA_029865325.1 Thermoleophilia bacterium | reverse complement strand
GAAGATGTTGCCGATGCCGACGCCGGCGCCCAATGCGCCGAGGCCGATGCCGAGCGCAAGGGCGATCGCCTTACCTGCGTCTGCGCCGTCCTCGGCTGCGGCGAGGAAGAAGTACGAGGAGAGCATGGTCTTGGGTCCTCCTTAGTGCTCTGGCTCGATGGCCGAGCCGATGTAGATAGCGGACAGGGCAGCGAAGATATACGCCTGGATCGAAACGACGATCACGACCTCGAAGAGGTAGAAGAGCGCGGCGGCTGGTACGGCCACGAACGCGAGGAACACGTTCTCGAGCACGATGATCAGCCCGACGAACGTGAGGATGAGCATGTGCCCCGCGAGCATGTTCGCGTAGAGACGGACGGAGAGACTGATCAGGCGCATGAACTGGCCCAGGATCTCGAGCGGGATTATCAGAGGCAGCATGGCCTTCGGCACGTCGGGAATCCAGCTCTTGAAGTAGTTCCACGACCCGTTTGCCCGTATCCCCTCGACGTGCGTGAACGTCCAGGTCATGAGCGCGAGCGCGAGGGTGACGGAGAGCGTCGAGGTCGCCGCGAAGATCGCGAGCGTCGGGACTTCGAGCCCGAAGATCGTCACCTTCTCGTCGGAGAGAGGAAGCGGCACGAAGCCGAGCATGTTGACCGTCCAGATGAAGATCATCAATGAGGCGACATAGGGGAACCAGCGTCCGATCGCCTTCGTGGGCAGCCCTTGCTCCGCAACCGAAACCTGTGCGATCTCGTAGATCGTCTCGCCCAGCGCCTGACGACGAGTCGGATCCTTGCCGACCTTGATTCTCATCAAGCCGATCCCGATGAGGCACGAGCAGAGCGCTCCCAGAAGGAGGTACGCCACGGCCTTGTTGATCGACATGTCGATCGGCCCGAGGTGGATCGGGATCCAGTCGTGCAGCTCCCACTCCTCGGAGATGAATGCGCCTTTGTCCTCTTCCTCTCCGGTGCCCGAGGCTGCGAGAGCAACAGACGGCAGCGCCAATGCGAGACCGAAGACGAGCGCGACGAGCCGCTTCACGCCTTCGCCTCAGCGCCGAAGTAGGTCACCAGGCCAACCGCGAGCTCAACCGTGAACGCGACTGCGTACAGGCCGGCCGCGGCAATGCCGACGCTCTCGTTCGACACCGTCACGATGACGAGTGGGATGCCGACGAGAAGTGCACGAGAGGTGGTTCCGATTCCCCGCATTCCTGCGGCGGCGAGATTATCTGCGCCGCTCGGCAAGCGCGCCAGTACCAGCGCGAAGACCTCCGCGCCGACCCACAGAACCGCTGCGATCGCCCACCCCTTGAGCGGCCAGCCGGCTACCGCGAACACCGGCAGCGCAAGGAAGATCACGAGCCCTCCGCCGATCGTGGGTGCGAGTCGGCTCGGAACCGAGCGCGGTGTCGAGAAGATGCCCGCGCTCACGCGCTCGTTCTTCCGTAGACCTGGTAGACGACGAGAACGCCCAGAGGGATTCCGAGAACTGCGCCGATGAGCAGGCCGATGGCCGCAGCGTCGAACATCCAGCCGACGAGTGCGCCAATGAGCATCGCCGCGCCGAGGGCGCCCAGAAGCAGCCCCGAAGCGGAGGCGAGTGAATGAGGCGAGGAGGCCGCGTCCGGCGTCATCCCGGCAGGAGCATATCAACGAGCTTGTAACAGCCGAATCCCGCTTCCGAATAGGGAAAACCGGAAACTTCGTTACAGCGATAGGATCCGAGCGTGGAGCGGCTCGTGCTCGTCCATGGGAGTGTCCTTGGAGGGCGTCCGACCTGGCGTGGGCAGCTTCCGCTGGGCGAGCAATTCGAGCTCCTGGTCGTCGACCGACCCGGCTTTCCTCCCAATCCGCCGGTCGATCGCGTCGATTTCGAGAAGGACGCGCATCTCGTCGCAGGCCTGCTCCGCTCGGGAGATCACCTGGTCGGGCATTCGTATGGGGGCGTGATCTCGCTCCTCGCCGCAGGGTTGCGGCCGGAGCTGCCCGGATCGCTCACGGTCATCGAACCGCCCGCGACTCGAGTTGCACTCGACAATCCGGCCGCCACGGCGTTCGCGACACGCGGGATCGAGCTCTACGCGAGCCGTCGGACCGACGACCCCGAGGCGTTTCTGAGGAGGTTCCTGGCGGCGGTTGGCTCCGCGTTCGATCCACCCTCTCCGCTGACGCCCGAGCTCGAGCAGGGCGCGCAGGCACTTGCCGTCGAACGCGGCCCATGGGAGGCCGAGATACCTCTCGACGCGCTCGCCGTGGCTCCGTTTCCGAAGCTCGTCGTGTCCGGCGCGCACCACCAGGCGTTCGATGCAATCTGCGACGTGCTCGAGCGCGAACTCAATGCGGAGCGCACAGTGCTCGAAGGATTCGGACACTCCGTGCAGCGCCATCCCGACTTCAACGCTGAGCTGGCCGCCTTCGTCCGAGATGCCGTACAGCCGCGTAGTCGGTAAGCAGCGCGGCTGGAGGAGTGGCGGCTGGCTTGGTGTGCGGGCACGCGTTCGGCAGTCAGCTGAGCCGGTGGTGGTGCGCTCGCGTATGAGTCATGCAGTCATGCGGTCGCGTGCTTCCTCGTCTTCGCGCTCGCGACGACGAATCCGGGGGTTCGCGAGCTTCACGATCTCGAGCAGATACACGACGTAGATCGAGAACG
>JAOUHF010000177.1 GCA_029865325.1 Thermoleophilia bacterium | reverse complement strand
CTTCGCGAGCTCGACCTCCTGCGCTGCGGTCAGGAGATGGTGCCGGCCGGCCTCGCGCAGGAAGAGCTGCAACGCGTCGGTCGTCGTCTCGACCGGCGCGGTCAACGCAACGACGGCCTCGGAGTGGGGTGTCTGCTCGACGATCTCGATGCTTCGCTGGTCGAGCTCCCGCAGAAGCACGTCGTGTTCAAGCTCGGTGAGCTCGTACGTCTCGGCGATCTCGGCCAGATCGGACGCCCGAACCGTCCCGACCTGCTCGGACTGCTCGAGCAAGAGACGGATGTCCTCGAAGCCGAGGATGTTGTCGATGTCGACTTGGGTCACGCGCGGCGGGGGAACGAAACGAACGCGGTAGGAGACACTCTCTCGCGTTGCGCGCGCCGTGTCTAGGGGTGAAGCGAGAAAATCCCTCGGTTGGATAACGCCGCCGAGCCGGCCGATGGGCTCCGTGAGTGTGGTTAGGCTAGTCGCCGACGTGGGTGCCACCCCCCGATCCGACCCCGCTTTCGCCGAGCCGTTCGCGAAGAGCCCCGCGGACGAAGAGCTCTTGGAGCGGCTCAACGCGGCGCTCGCACCCGTCGAGGAAGCGGAGTACGTCGTCGACCTCGACGAGAAGTACCCGACGCTGCACGTCATCGGCGTGCCCCGCTCGGGGACGACGCTCCTGTATCAACTCATCGCCGCCGGCCTCGAGATCGGGTACGTCGACAACCTCACAGCCGCCTTCTGGCGTGCGCCGGTGTACGGGCTTCGCCTCTCGAGAAAACTGGGACTCCGACGGCTTGCCCCTTCGTTCGACTCGGCCTTCGGCCGGACGAAGGGAGTAGGGGAGCCACACGAGTTCGGATACTTCTGGAACTACCACCTCCGCTATCCCGGCCTGAGCGCTCTGCCGGACGGCCACGAGGAGGCGATCGACTGGCCCAGGCTGCGAACAGTTCTCGTGAACATGGCGCACTGGAACGGCGGTCCGATCGCGTTCAAACCGATGCTCCTCACGTGGCATCTCGAGCGGATGCACCAAGAGATGCCTGGAACGTGCTACGTATGGGTTCGTCGCGATCCGCGTGAGACTGCGTTGTCGTTGCTCTCGATGCGCCGGTCGCTCTTCGGCTCGTACGAGGCGTGGGCGTCGTTGCGTCCGTTCGGTCCAGAGTGGCTGGCCGACGAGCCGCCGTGGCGCCAGGTCGCCGCGCAGGTAGTCGTCCTCGATCAAACGATCGAAGCGGCGGCTGGGAACATCGGCTCCGACAGTCTGATCACCGTCGACTACACGAAGCTGTGCGCGACTCCGGGGGCGGTGCTGGAGCAGATCCGCGCGCTTCTAGGCGCAAAAGGGGACGTGCCCGACGTGCGCACGACGCCGCCGCGCGCCTTCGAACCGCGCAGGCAGAGCGAGCTCGAGGCAGAGTTCGGAGACCTGGTCGGCGAGGCCTTGACGCATTACTCGAGAACGTCGGCGGCTCCGCAGTGAACGGCGGAGAAGCGACCGTCATCGGGCGGATCGAGGTACCGCTCGTGAATCCGAACGAGCCAGAGGTTCAAGTCATTGCCGTCGCCGTCGAGGCGTACTCTCAGATCTCCAGCGGGGATGTCCTCTGCACGGTGGAGACGAGCAAGGCGACCGTAGACGTCGAGTCTCCGTATGACGGCTGGGTCGGCGAGATCGGGGTCGTCGTGGACGGCCGGGCGACGGCGGGGGACCTCGTGTGCGAGATCTTCGATGCCCGTCCGGAGCCCGCGACGAAGGGGTCGAGTACAGAGGCGCCGAGCACTCGCCCGGCGGGCGTAAGGCTCACCCGGAAGGCCGAGAAGCTCGCGCTCGAGGAAGGGATCGACCTCTCGACGCTCCCCACCGGCCGATTCCTGACCGAGAGCGACATCGAAGCGTTGATCGGGCGCGGACGAGAGGCGGAGACGATCGACCCGGCGATTGTTGGTCGCGTCGGCGACCGGTCAGTCGTGGTGTTCGGTGCAGGGGGCCTCGCGAAATCGCTCATCGAGTTGATGCGTGCCGTGGGTGACTTCGAGCCGATCTGTGTCCTCAATGATCATCCCGACCGCGTGTCCGAGGTCCTCGGCGTCCCGGTGCTCGGAGGTCGCGAATACCTCGAGCCCTTGCGTGGGCTCGGCGTGTCGTACGCCGTCAACGCCGTCGGCGCTGTGAGGAGGATCGAGGACCGCATCGGCATCTCGGAGCTGCTCGAGGAGGCGGGCTTCGAGCTGCCTGCTCTCGTCGATCCGGCAGCGTACGTGGCACCGTCCGCGATGCTCTCGCCAGGCGCTCAAGTGTTTGCCGGCGCAGCGGTGTGTTCGTCGGCCTCGATCGGGCGCCACGCGATCGTCAACACGAACGCAGTCGTTTCCCACGACTGCGTCATCGGGGACTTCGTACACGTCGCCCCCGGCGCTCTGCTGGCCGGCGAGGTCGAGGTCGGCCGCTCGACGCTCATCGGCATGGGAGCAACGGCCGTCGTCTACCTCAAGATCGGTGAGTCGGTGATCGTCGGCAACGGCGCCGTGTTGAACGAGGACGTGCCGGACGGGACGATCGTGCACGCAGGCGGCGTGTGGCCGCGGCCTGACTAGGCGAACGCCCTGCCTAAGCCGTTACGCGAGTCGAATGCACGAACCGACGGGAGGTGGATCTGCGCACACGTCACCG
>JAOUHF010000012.1 GCA_029865325.1 Thermoleophilia bacterium | reverse complement strand
CCAGGTTGGACACCAGCACCTCGCCCCCGAGCGCCTGACTGGCGACGCGCGCCGCGTAGTTCACGGTGGTGCCGAAGAAGTGATCGGCCTCGTGTAGCGCGTCACCGGTGTGAAGGCCGATCCTGACGCGTATCGGCGGCGAGGCGTCTGCGAATTCGCGGTCGATCCCGAGCTGGATCGCCTGCGCGCAGGCAACCGCCCGCCGCGCGCTCGAGAACGCGAGCATGGATCCGTCGCCCTGGGTCTCGACCACCGTGCCGCCGTATGCCGCGGTGGCATCTCCGATCACCGTGTTGTGCCGTCGGAGGAGGTCGAGCCAGGCGTGGTCGCCGAGCCGGGCAGTCAAGACAGTCGAGTCCACGATGTCGGTGAAGACGATCGTCACTGTGCCGTCGGCGGCCAGCGTGCTCGACAGGTCGGGTTGCTCGCGCTGAATCGTCGCCTCGAGTTGCTCGAGGCTGACGGTCAGCGCCTTCCCCATCAACTCAGTATTCGACTGGGGTATCGACCAGTGGCACTGCACGAACCTCCAGTCGCCGCGCTCGAGGTGGAGAACGTACGTCGTGCGCATCTCGTGTGTCCCGTTAGGAACGCTAAACGTGAACGTCGTGGCCGCCCACCCAACGGTGCCTTCCTCCCACGCCTCGATCTCGTCCCAGGTGCCCGGAACCGCACCCAGCTCGTCGAGCTGACGCCCGAAAACGGCGAGCGCCTCATGGCCGTGCCACCACTCGGCAGGATCGGTGCCGATCATCAGCAGGCCCGGATGCGCCGGCAGCCGCCCGAGGACGGTCTCTGCATCGCCATGAGTCAGCGCGACCATCCAGCGATCGACGACGCGGCGGATCTCTTCGGACGGCTCCACGCGGCGGAGTCTGCTCGAACGGGCGACTGCGTGCAATGCCGCGCACCCGAAGGGTGCGTCCGCGCCCGAACTTAGCCTCGGCCTCGTCGCACGACCGCCTTCAGCGACTCCGAAGCCAGCGCCGGGAGCAAGGCAAGCGAAAGCACGATTCCCAGTTCTCCGCTCGTGAGAGACACCGTGCCGAACGGATCGTGAAGCGCCGAAACGTAGATCGTCGCGAGCAGAAACGCGAGCGAGCCGACGACCGCGGCTTCGAGATGCCGGTTCCGCGGCAGACGCCAGGCTGGACGGAGCTCGGCCCGGCACGAGAACACGAAAATGAGCTCGGCGAGTGCAACAGTTGCGTACGCCGCTGTCTGGGCGGCTTCTGGGCGAAGCTCCCGCACGAGCAGGAAGGCCGCCAGCGCTGCAGCACCGACGACGATTCCAACGGCCAGTAGCGCCGGCCAGATACCGCGTCCGAAAAGCTCACGCGTCGCTCCGCGACGGAACGCGTGGCGGCCGGCCGGGTCGCGCGCGAGGGCGATGGCCGGAGGCCCGTCCGTGAGGAGGTTGACGGTGAGCACCTGGACAACCGTCATCGGCGCGCCGAGCCCGGCGAGAACCGCGGCCGCGAAGAGCACGACCTCGCCCACGTTCGCCGAAAGGAGGAACGCGAGGAACGAGCGGATGTTGCCGGCGATGCGCTTGCCTTCCCGGACCGCGGCCACGATCGTGGCGAAGTTGTCGTCGGTGAGCACGATCGACGACGCCTCGCGCGCAGCCTCGGTCCCACCGCGTCCCATCGCCACGCCGACGTGAGCGCGGCGAAGCGCCGGCGCGTCGTTGACGCCGTCCCCGGTGACGATCACGATCTCACCCTGCCCCTCGAGCTGCTCGACGAGCGCGAGCTTGTCGGCCGGGGTGCACCGAGCGACGATCTCGTCGTCGTCCAGGCCTAGCTCGCGCCCTATGGCAAGAGCCGTGCGCGGGTGGTCCCCGGTGAGCATCCGTACCTCGAGCCCTTCGGCTCGCGCAAGTCGCACCGACTCAGCCGCCTCCGGCCGAAGCGGATCGGCAAGACCGACGATTCCGAGCGGCCGCGCTCCAGCCTCGAGATCCGAAGCGGACTCGTCGACGACGTCACGCTCGGCGATCGCGAGCACCCGAAGACCCTGGGCGGCCCACTCCCCTGCCACTCGCTCGAGCCGCTCTCGCTCGAGCGGCCAGTCGTCGCCGAGACCCAGCACGACCTCCGGCGCGCCCTTCACGACCGAGCGCAGCCGCTCCTCCTCGCGAACCAGAACCGCAGCGCGCTTGCGCGCCGCTTCGAAGGGCACGCTGCGCACGACGGTTCCCGGTGCTGTCAGCCCCTCCTCGCGAGCGGCGACCACGAGTGCCCGGTCGACCGGATCGAGCTCGGCCTCGGCACACGCGTAGCCCGCCTCGAGCAGGCCCGCCCGAGTCGTGCCTACCGCGGGTTCGACACGCACGAGGCGGAGTCGGTTCTCCGTCAGCGTGCCCGTCTTGTCCGCACAGATCACTGTTGCTTCTCCCACTGTCTCGATCGCGGAGAGTGTCCGGACGACTGCTCCCCGGCTAGCCATCTCGCGCGCTCCCAGAGCGAGCGCAATCGTCACGGTCGCGGCGAGGCCCTCCGGCACCGCCGCGACAGCGACGGAGACGCCCAGGAGAAACGACTCGCGAGCGCTCTCGCCCTGAAGGAGCATCGCGGCGGCGAGCCCGATCGTGATGAGGACACCGACGCCCGCAAGCCTCGTCGCCAGGCGAGCGAACCGTTGCTCGAGTGGCGTCGGCGGAGGCGATGCCTGCTCGGTGAGCACGGCGATGTTCCCCTGCTCGGTGCTCCGCCCCGCAGCGACCACAAGGGCGAGCCCGGAGCCGCGTGTGACTCCCGTGCCCGCGTAGACCATCGACACGCGCTCCGCGAGGGCGATCGCCCCGTCCGCTGGCTCGACGCGCTTCGCCACTGGCACCGACTCGCCGGTGAGCGCTGACTCGTCGACCTCGAGCCCCATCTCGGAAACGACGCGGGCGTCCGCCGGGACACGATCTCCTTCGCGCAGGCGGACGAGGTCTCCGACAACGAGGTCGCGCACATCGACGGCTCGCTGCTCGCCGTCGCGGACGACGACGGCGCGCACCTCCACGGCCTCGGTGAGCGCGAGAACGGCACGCGCCGCGCGCACCTCCTGGAAGAAGCCGAACCCGGCGTTGAGGACGACGATCGCGGCGATAACCGCCGACTCCAGACCCTCACCGACCGCGAGCGACACCACCGACGCCGCGAGCAGCAGCGCCACGAGAGGATCGAGGAGCTGATGGGCTGCGATCTGCGCGTACGGCGGACGAGTCGCGCGCGGGATCTCGTTCGGCCCGAAGGCAGTCAGTCGTGCAGCGGCTTCGTCCGCGGACAGCCCCTGGGCGGTGTCCGAGCGCAACGCATCGGCGACGTCCTCGACCGAGAGGGCGTGCGCACACGGAACGACCGGTGCGGTCATATGCCTATCGTGGGCACTTTCCGACTGAGGGGCATCGGTAGGAATCTCCACTCCGGCTGCGGATTTCTCGGCGGTAGCCTCCTCCATCTAGTGCGGAGTTACTGGCCCTCGCTCTTGCTGCTCGCCGGGATCTGGGGCGGCTCGTACCTGTTCATCAAGGTTGCGGTCGAGGACATCCCGCCGGCCGCGATGACCGAGATCCGCGTCCTCGTGGCGGGGATCCTGCTGGCCGGATTCCTCGCACTCCGCACGGGCGCCCGACGGTCGGTTCACGAACTCCGCGCGGCCTGGAAGCCGTGTGTCGTGCTCGGCACGATCAATGCCGCTCTCCCGATGAGCCTCGTCGCGTGGGGCGAGACGCGCATCGACTCGAATGTCGCTGCGATCGCACAGGCCTCGGTGCCGATCTTCGTCGTCCTGCTCAGCCTTCGATTTCTCCCCCACGAGCCACTCGGTCCCACACGCATCGCAGGCCTCGTCGTCGGTCTCGTCGGCGTCGCGCTGATCACCGGCGCGCACCCGGAAAGCGGCGCATGGGCGGCGTTGGGCACACTTGCCGTCGTGCTGTCGTCGGTCTCATACGCGAGCGGTGGTGTCTACGGGCAGCTGCAGGTGAAGGGAACGCTCGGGCCAGTCCTCGCGGCCGGCTCGATGCTCGCGGCGGCGATCATTCTTCTTCCGTTCGCAATCGCCGATCCGCCCGTCGATGCCCCGGGAGCGACCGCTGTCGCCGGATTGATCGCACTCATCCTTCTCCCCACGGTCCTCGGCCAGCTCCTCCTCTTTCGCATGCTCCGGCTCTTCGGCAGCCGCCGGATGTCGCTCGTCACGTACCTGCTGCCGGGCTTCGCGCTCGTGTACGGGGCGCTGCTACTCGACGAGCCGATCACGGCGATAGCGCTCGGCGGGCTCGCGCTGATCCTCGGCGGCGTCGCGCTCGCATCCGGACAGCGCATCCTCGGCCCACGGTTGCACGAGGAAGCTGCATGAGCGTCACGATCCGGCGCGCCCGGCCATACGACGTCGACTTCCTCGTCGAGCTCGTGACCCACGAAGACGTCGAGCCGTTCCTCGCCGCGATCCGGGCCAAGGGCCGAGACGAGATCCTCGAGGAGGTTGCGCGCTCCGACGGCGACCCCGAGGCGTTCGGCATCTTCCTCATCGAGGTCGACGGCGAGCGGGCCGGGACGATACGCTTCGAGCGCGCGAGCAAGCGAAGCCGTATCGCGGATCTCGGCGTGCTTGCAGTACATCCGCGCTTCCGGGGAGGCAAGGTGTCGGACACCGCCGCCCGACTTTTTCAACGCCATCTGATCGACGATCTCGGCTTCCACCGCGCCCAGCTCGAGATCTACGGATTCAACGAGCGCGCGATGCGCCACGCCGAGCGCGCGGGATTCGTCCGCGAGGGCGTTCGCCGAAAGGCGTACTGGCGGAACGACGAGTGGGTCGACGGTGTGCTCTACGGACTCGTCGCCGAAGACCTCGACGACGAATCGTGATTCCCGTTCGTGGTCGTCTGCGCGACGGCCAGTAGAAGCGCCTCTCGCACCCAGCGCTCGTCGGGCCAACCCGCCAATCCCCGATCCGTGCGATACACGCGATCGTCGAGCGTGAACTCGATGCGACCGTCCGGCTGCCGGTCGACGTCTCGGCCGTCGACCCGTACGGTCGGCGACCCGGGAAGTAGGTATTCCTGCGCATGAGTCTGCGAGGTCACGTCCACGACAGCGATCTCGGCGGGCACTCCTGTCTCGGCAACCGCCTTCTCGACCACCGAGATGGCCATGGCGCGACCCGGACAGTCCTCGCGCGCAAGGATCTCAATCCGTACCGATCCGTTGGATGCGGTACTCAATCCAGCTCCCCTCCCCAAGTGAGCATAAGCACTACCTGCTGACGCTATTGCTGCACGGATTCGTGGCAATCCCTCGAACGAGGGATCGCCCTGGATTACGATCATGATAGGGTATGTCCGATGATTGTCGGACAGTCAGGGCGAGGCGAAATGCCTGTCGTGGAGGTCGTTACGGGAACGAGCTTTGCCCTTCTCGTCGCTCTCGCGCGTGCATCCCGGGAGCCGCGAGATGGTCTCGAGGCAGAGCTCGCGAGAGCCCTGGACGAGCTCGGAGACCCGGTCGGCGAGACGTGGCTCAATCTCCTCGGCATCCCGCTCGATGCAGGTCCTCCCCACACCGTCGACCGTCTCCTCGGAGTACTCGAAGCAATCGATCCAGTCGAACTGCGTCGACATCTCCTCGGCCGCTACGCGTGGTCGTGGTGCACGCTCGTGGGGATCGACGACATCGAAGCAGCAGCGTCCGGCGATAGCGCGGCTTCCCGCCGCCTGCTCGCGCACCCTCGCTACTACGGCACGCACGCCCGCGACTCGCTCACCGTGCTCGTTGCGCTCGAACCCGAGGAGACGCGCCGCCGTATCCGCCGCGCCGTCGATGCCGGTGCGAGAACACTGATCGAGGAAGGTGCCGCAGAAGCTCTCGAAATCGCAGAGGCCAGGGCGGCGGCAGCGCTCACGGGCGCCTCGCCTCTCGAGGCGATCGAGCGGGTCGCACTTGGCTATCGCTACATCCCGGAGCCCGAGGCAGAGCGCGTCCTTCTGATCCCACATCTCGAGCCCGGCCTGTCGCTCGTGCTCGCGCAGCATCGCGCGGCCCGGCTAATGGCGTTTCGGGCGAAGCCGGCGCCGGGAAGCGAGCAGCAACTCGTCGCGCTCGGTCGCGCGCTCGCCGACCCGAAGAGGATCGAGATTCTCGGGCTGCTCGCTCGAGGTGTCCAGCGGGCGTCCGATCTCGTCGATGAGACCGGCCTCTCTCGCTCGACGGTCCACTACCACCTCTCGCAACTGCGCGAGGCGGGCTTGATCACGTTGGAGGGGAACGCGCGTGCTTACCGCTACGCCACTTGGCCGGCGGCTGCGGAGAGCTTGGCGTCGCTTCTGGCCGACGTCATCGGGTTCACCGATTCAAGAACGAACACACCGCGTGAAGGAAAGGAGGGACAGTGATGCGTTACAAGCTTCTCGGTCGAAGCGGGCTCCGAGTCTCGGAGGCCGCACTCGGCACGATGACCTTCGGCGAGACCTGGGGCTGGGGCGCCTCGAAGGACGAGAGTCGCCGGATCTTCGACGCGTACCTCGCAGCCGGTGGGAACTTCATCGACACGGCGTGCAACTACACGGACGGCACGAGCGAGGAGTTCCTCGGTGAGTTCATCCAGGAGCACCGTGAGCGACTTGTCGTGGCCACCAAGTACACACTCACGAGCCGCCGCGACGACGCGAACGCGGGCGGGAATCACCGAAAGAACATGGTGCAGACTCTCGAGTCGAGCCTGAGGCGACTCCGCACCGACTACATCGATCTGCTCTGGCTTCACATGTGGGACGGGATGACGCCGATCGAAGAAGTGATGCGCACTTTCGACGATCTGGTGAGGTCGGGCAAAGTGCACTACGTCGGCTTTTCGGACACGCCCGCGTGGGTGGTGTCGCAAGCGGTAACGCTCGCCGACCTGCGCGGCTGGGCGCGTCCGATCGCCGTGCAGGCGCCCTACTCGATCAGTGGGCGCGACGTCGAGCGAGACGTGCTCCCGATGGCTCGCACGCTCGATCTCTCGTTCACGCCCTGGGGCCTGCTCTCGGGTGGGGCATTGACCGGGAAGTACCTCGAGGACACGGACGCACCCCGCCGCTACGAGGGAGTCGGTCCAAAGACGAACGGCATCGCACGCGAGGTGATCGAAGTGGCCGAGGCGATCGACGCGTCTCCTGCTCAGGTGGCGATCGCGTGGGCTCGAGCCCAACCCTGGCATCTGATCCCGATCATCGGCGCGCGCACCGAAGAGCAGTTCCGGGAAAACCTCGGCGCGCTCGACATCGAGCTCCCCAGGGAGCACGTCGACCGCCTGAGCGACGCGAGCGACTTCGACGTCGGCTTCCCGAGGGACTTCCTCGAAGACGACCATGTCCGTGGACTGATCTTCGGGGACACCTTCGACCTCATCGACGATCACCGTGCCGCAGCGATGGCACCGAGACTCGAGGCGGCTGTCTCATAGTTGAGCTCAGGGAACGGCTGCAGCCGGATTGCGGAGGAACTCGAGCAGGTGCGAGCGGACGGGTTTCGAGCCCATGACGAGGAACGTCCCGTGGAGCGCACCGGGGACGACTTCGAGGCGTTTCTCGAGTGTGCCCGTCGCGTCGAACAGCGTCTTGGCGTCGGCGGCGAAGTCGTACGGCGGGTTCTGATCGTCCTCTGCCGCGACGTAGAGGGTTGGAACGCGGAGGCGTCCCGCGGCAGAAAGCGCGTCGAGCTCGCCAGCTATCGCTGCAGGAGCGGAGACGGCCACTACCCCAGTCACTGGGGGCTGGATCTTCGGCGCGGCCATTACCGCCGCGATGCCGCCCAGGGATGCGCCGACGACGATGATCTTCTTGGCCCCTAGCGCCCGGACCGCGCGAACCGCAGCAACGACGTCGGCGGGGGAGCGGCGGTGGTTCTCGCTCCCCTTTGAGAAGCCGTGGCCACGAAGATCGAACGGGAAGGCGAAATAGCCTTTCGCGGCGAGGTTTCTCGCGAACGGCACCCATTGACAGAGATCGCCTACCGACATGTGTGCGAAGACGACCGTCGTTCGCGCCCCGGGCTTCTTCCCGCCGAAGCGGTGCCCGACGAGCGTCGTCCCGTCTCCCGCACGGAACCAAAGCTCGTTCGTGTTCGTGCACGCATGGGCCGTCGCACTACTGCTCACAGGAACGAGGGCGAGTCCGACCATCGCCACCAAGGTCGACACAGCAAGGACGATCCGACGCATCTCTAGCCTCCTACGTTGAATGCAATGAGCTTCTGGGTCGCGGACTCGGAGCCCCAGATGACCCCGTCGACGATGACGATCTGACGAACAAGCGTGCCGGATGTGGGAATCCGGTAGCCCAGGAAGCGCTCCGTACCGGGGTCGAACCGCTGCAGCGTGTTCGGGCTGAACGACCCAGGTAGCCGCCCTTGAGCGAGGCGAACCAGACGACCCCGCCGGGCGTCACGGTAATTCCGGACGGGCCGCTCGCTGTGCCGAGACCCCCGCCACGTGCCGCAGGCCACGCATCGACACGTTCCGTATCCGGGTCGAGGCAGCCGTACGAGCCGCCGCCCAGGTCAGGCGCTTGCGCTGCCGGACCCGAGCCCGGGCAGCGTCCGCGATCGGGATGATGCCGACGACCGCTTCCAGCCGGCGGCGCACTAGCTCATCCGCACGCGCGCGGTCGCGGCGCGTCCCCGGTTGCCGGCTCGATCGGTCGCGACAACTGCGATGCGGACGAGTCCTTCGCGGAGCGCCGTCGGCATTCCCGAAACCTACGACAGTTTCAACCCCGCAGTCGTAGCCGCGTTATACGCTCGGTGTGTGAGTGTTCACGAGCCTCGCGGCCCCCGTCTGCGCAAGCTAGGCCTCCGGATCGGCCGCTTCGAGGCGGGATCGGCGAACGCGATCACCGACGTCTCGGGGGTCGCCGTCGGCCACGTGACGGTCTGGCGCGACGAGCCTGACCCCCCGGAAGGCCGAGGAGTCGCGCGCACCGGTGTGACGGCCGTGCTTCCCGCCTCCGTCAAGACGCTCCATGCCGAGCCTGTGCCGGCTGGGACAGCGGTGCTGAACGGCGCCGGCGAGCTGACCGGCTCGGTGCTGATCGCGGAGTGGGGACGGATCGAAACGCCGATCTACCTCACCTCGACGCACGCCGTGGGGCGTGTGTACGACGGTGCGATCTCCGTCGCGGTCGCGTCCGAAGCCAACGTCGGGATCGAGGACTTCGTGATCCCCGTCGTCGGCGAGTGCGACGACAGCTGGCTCTCGGAGGGGCGCGTCGTCCAGGTCGAAGCCGAGGACGCAGGTCGAGCGGTCGCGGCGGCAGCGAGCGGTTCGGTGGCGGAAGGTGCCGTCGGGGCGGGAACGGGAATGATGACCAAGGGCTACAAGGCCGGCATCGGAACCTCGAGTCGTCTGGTTCCGGGCGTCGGAGCAGTCGGTGTGCTCGTCCTTTCGAACTTCTACCCGCCGCCCGGGCTTGTCATGGACGGCGTGCCGATCGGCGACCTGCTCGGCGAGCCCCTTGAGACGCGACGATCGAAGGCGGGGAGCTGCATCGGCGTCGTCGCTGTCGACGCATCGCTCTCGCACCACCAGCTCGAGCGCGTCGCACGTCGTGCGGGTCTCGGCCTTGCGCGCTGCGGGTCGGTCGCACACCACGGAAGCGGGGAGATCTTCGTTGCCTTCGCGCCGCCAGGCCGTCGTCCCCGCGGGGAGGCACCCGTGACGACGGTGCCAGACTACGACCTGAACGACGTCTTCGAGGCCGTCGTCGACGCGACCGAGGAGGCCGTCCTGAACGCTCTCTGGGCAGCGCCCGAGGTAGTGGGGCGCGAAGGCCGGGTCGGCCCCGCGCTTCCACACGACGCCGTGCTCGAGATGCTCACCGCCCACGGGCGCCTCGAGCGGTAGGCTCGAGTCATGGCCAACTTCCTGCACACCATGGTTCGCATCACCGATCCGGAGCGCAGCCGCTCGTTCTACGAGGCGCTCGGCTTCACGTTCGCCCGCGATATGGACATCGTTCGCGACGGGCAACTCGAGGCCACGAACTACTTCTTCTCCATGGGCGACCTGAAGAACGTCCTGGAGCTGACGTACAACCACGACGGTCGCACGTACGACCTGGGAACCGGTTACGGGCACATCGCCGTCGGCGTCGACAACCTCGACGGGACGCTCGGAGAGCTCGCAACACAAGGCATCGAGCCCGAGCGCCCCCCGTATCAGGTCGTCGAGGGTGGCTCCCGGATCTGCTTCGTTCGCGATCCGGACGACTATCGCGTCGAGCTCATCGAACGTTAGAACGGCGTGGGCGAGGGATTTGCCCCTCGAACCGCAGAGCCACCGGAGCCCGTCCGGCTCGCTTCGGTAGTGTCGTCGACGTGTCCGGCCAGATGAGCAGCGACGTGCACGTGCCCGCCGCCCAGCTCGAGGCCGGACTTCCGGAGATCCTGCGGTCACCGGCAGTCGAAGGCGTCGTCGAGCTCATCGTCCGTCGGCCGACCGAGGGCGAGCGCGAGGTCCTCCGGGAGGCCGTGATCGACCTGCGCGAAGGTTTGGCGGGGGATCGCTGGCGAGCGAGCGTGCGCTCGGAGGGCGAGACCGTAGATACGGGCACGCAGCTCACGCTTATGAACGCACGTGTGATCGCGCTGATCGCATCCGACCGGGCGCGATGGCCACTCGCCGGAGACCAGCTCTACGTCGACCTCGACCTCAGGCCGGAGAACCTGCCTGCGGGATCACAGCTCGCACTCGGCTCCGCCGTCATCGAGGTGACCGACGAGCCGCACACCGGGTGCGCGAAGTTCAGCAGCCGGTTCGGCTCGGATGCCGTTCGATTCGTGAACTCGCGCGCGGGAAGAGATCTTCGCCTCCGTGGACTGAACGCCAGAGTGGTCGAGCCCGGCCTCGTTCGCGCGGGCGACACGATTCGCAAGCTCTGAACGCCGCGCGCTTCACTCCGCGCTTTGGTCAGTCCACCGAGGCGGCCGCCGTTTGAACGCCGCATAGAGCGCGAGGTCGTATGCGCTCTTGAGCGCTCCACCAATGACGAACGGGGCTCCGAGAGAGACAGCCAGTATCGGCGCCGCGACGAGCGGGCCCAGCGGTCGGGTGACGTAGCGAGCAGTGTTCGTGTACGCGGCAGCAGCCGTCCGCTCCTCGGGATCGACGATGCCCACGACGTAGGCCTGGCGGGTCGGGACGTCCATCTGGCTGAGTGCCGAGCGCGTGAGTAAGAGGGCGAACGCCGCCAACTGGGTCGGGGCGAACGGGATGAGAGCAAGCAGCAGGTTCGACGGCAGATGAGTGAACACCATGGTGTTCAGCAACCCGAACCGACCTGCAAGGCGAACGGCGACCTGGAATGAGACCGACTGCAGAAGCCCGAGTGCGAAGAACACGACGCCGAGCGTCTCGGGCGTCGTCCCGTAGGTCTCGGTGAACCAGTACGCGATGAACGCCTGGGTGACGAAGCCACCGCCGAAGGAGTCGAGGGCAAACAGCCCCGAGAGGCGGCGGACGATTCCGCGCGAACGTTGCAGCGGTGCGCGACGGCTCCCGGCGACGGACTCGACGGCGTCGGAAAGCCCGAGGGTGAGGATCGCACCAGCTACCGCCACAACTGCGTAGGCGAGAAGCAGCCGCTGAGGCTCGACATCGAGAACCGCGACGAGGCCGGCCGCGAGCGCGCCGAGCGACCCGGCGAGTGTGGCCACCGTGTTGTACGTGCCGAAGAGGCGCGTCGGATCCACGGCTCGCGCCGCGCTCGGGAGCATCGCCTGCTCGAGCGACGTGAACGGGCCCGACTCCACGACTTCGGTCGAAACCGTGCCTGTGAGCGCGGCCAGGACGAGGAGCCACGTCTCGTCCGTGAGAGCGAATGCCGCGCCCGCGAACCCCATGACGAGGAAGAGCGCGGTGTACCACCTGCGACGGCCGATCCGGTCGCCTGTGCGCGCGATCGCGATCGAGGCCAGGGCGACTCCGGCGAGCAAAGCTGCGAGAACGAGACCGACCTCGAAGCCGGAGAGACCGCGACGAGCAAGCGTGACGCCGATGAGGACGCTTCCGAGCCCGTACGCGAACGCGCGCAGCGCCTGAACGGCGAGGATGCGGCGCGCGTCGCCGGTCAGACGCGCTCGTTCCGGCGTCGCTTCACGTCGTGTTCTCTCGTCCCCGTCGACGCGCCACGTAGAACGTTATGGTCGCTGCGATGAGGGAGCCGACGAGGTCGAAGGTCAGATCGCCGAGGGTGTCGGTGTAGGCGGTCGCGAACTCCTCCTCGTTCGTGCGGATGAAGGTGAGGTACTCGCCGAGCTCCCACACGATCGCCAGGCTTGCGCCGAATGCCAGCACGAACCCGAAGAGCGCGATCGGCTCGAACCTGGTGCGCAGCAGCAGCACGCCGAAGCCCAGCGAGAGGAAGAGCCAGTTCGCGAAGTGGTTGACGTCGTCCCACCAGTCGATCGTGTCGTACAGGTTGAGGACGTTCCCCATGATGTCCACGAAGAACGGGAACGTGATCAGCGCGTCCGCGGTGTACGGATACGGCCCGCGCTTCTTCAGGACATGCCAGAGGACGGGAAGCGCGAGGACTGCAATCGGGTACCAGAGAAGGCGCCAGCCGACCCCTTTTGTCCTCGAAGCGCTCGAGCCCACCGAACGCGCCGAGTGCAGTCAGCCCGATGACGAGCGCCTTGAGCGTGACGACGAGCGGTAGGCCGACCCGGCGGCTCACGGGTCAACCCTAAGCGCCCGGCCACCCGAGCGCATCCGTATTCGCCCGACCCCCTGCCGACGTCGTCGCTAGAAGGCGCCGAGCGGATTCGGCTCCGCGTTCGGCGGGGCACGCTCGCCCTCTGTTGCGGCCTCCTGCGCCTTGGCGGCGGCTAGCTCGCGGCTGATGTGGAGGGCTGCGGACGTGAGCGGCGCGCCGAGAACGAGGCCGATCATCCCGAAGAGGCACCCGAAGCCAATCGTGACGATGAGGACGGCGAGCGGATTCAGGTCGAGAGTGGCGCCAAAAGCGATCGGCTGCACGATGTTCTGCAGCAGGCCGTTCGCGAGCAGCACGATCACGAGCATGATCAAAGCGGCTGACGAGCCTTGCGCCGAAAGCGTGAGGATGACCGCGAATGCGCCCGAGACGAATGCACCGATGAACGGGACGTACGCAGTCACGAAGGTTACGACGGCGATCGTTCCCCAGAGCGGAACGTCCAGGAGGTACGCGCCGATTCCGACGACCACGGCGTTGAAGGCCGCCACGATCGTCACGCCCAGGAAGTAGCGCCGCAGGGACAGGATCACATTCCCTGTAACGGTGTTTGCGACGGCAGCCGGAACGCCCAGGTTCCGGTTGATGAAATTGCGCACGCTCGGTCCGTCCTTGAGCAAGAAGAACGTGCTGAAGACGGCGAACGTCACGAAGAAGACGAGCGAGGTCAACCCCTGGATGCCGTCGACAACGCCTTTCAGCAACGTCGCGCCCGTCCCCGACGTCCCGCTCTTGGCGTCCTCCGTCGCATTGTCGGTGTTCTGGATCCCGACGTCGTCGAGCCAGCTCTGAACCTTGTCGGCGCCCTCCGAAGCGGCGGCTCTGATCTCCGAGGACTGTTCGTAGAGCCCGCCGAACACGAGGAGTGCGATCACGACCCCGATCGCGAGCAGCCCGAGCAGGACAACAGCGGCGCCCGCAGCGCGCGGAAAGCCGTGCCGTTGCATCTTTGTGACCAGAGGACCCGCGACCGTCGCAAGGATCGCGCCGACGACCACCGGCTCGACGATCGTCGACGTGAGCCCGAGCAGCCAGACGAACCCGACCAGAACGAGGCCGACGCCGACGAGGAACCAGGCGAGCAGGCCGAGGTCGCGCAACCACATCGGAGCGGAGAACACACGCGAGAGCGCGGTCGCGTCGATCTGGACGACCGCGGGACCGGCGGCTGCGGGCAGGGGGTCAGAAGCACGTTCGTGCTTGCGTGAGAAGCGGTCGAAGAGCGGCATTTTCATCGGAGAAAGCGTGTCGCGGTCACTGTGAGGTCGACAGCATGTGCATCCAGGGGCACCGAGATGGGTCACTCTTCGCCGCGGCGCTGTGATACTCCTCTGCCTCCCAACCGACGAGAGATAACCGTGACGCTCAAGGACCCGAAGGCCCCCAGCGGACGAACCAGCGACCTCACTGTCTCCCCCCTCTTCAGTCGGGACCATCCCGCGCCACGAGCTTCCAGAAGGAAAGATGGCGCCGGATCTCGCCTCGCTTCAACCTCTTGGCCGAGGAGGCGGTAAAGCTCTGCGACGAGAACACGATCGGGGTCGTCGCGATTCTCGGCTCGACCTTCGACGGCTCGTACGAGCCGGTGCAGGCGATCTCCGCTGCGCTCGACGCCTTCGAGACGGAGACGGGCATCGACGTTCCCGTCCACGTGGACGGAGCCTCCGGAGCGATGATCGCCCCGAACACGTCCGGCCACAAGTACGGGCTCGTCTACCCAGGAGTCGGTTGGATCGTGTGGCGCGAATCCGAGGCGCTGCCCGAGGACCTGATCTTCTTTGTCAACTACCTCGGCGACAACATGCCGACCTTTGCGCTGAACTTCTCGCGGCCCGGCTCTCAGGTCGTCGCGCAGTACTACAACTTCCTCCGGCTCGGGTTCAGCGGCTACCGCCGCGTCCAGACGTACGGGCGCGACGTCGCGATGCGCCTGTCGGCCCAGATCGCGGAGCTGGGCCCGTTCGAGCTCCTGACCAGAGGGGACGAGCTGCCGGTCTTCGCCTTCACGCTGAAGGACGAGGTCGAGAACTTCACCGCCTCGACGTCTCGAACGCGATGCGCGAGCGCGCCTGGCAGCTCCCTGCGTACACGTTCCCGGAGAACCGCACCGACCTCGCAGCGCTTCGTGTCGTCGTACGGCGCGGGTTCACCCACGACATGGCCGACATGCTCGTCAACGACCTGAAACGCCAGCTTCCACGGCTGCAGAAGCAACCCGCGCCCGTCCATGACGAAGCCAGTGGATCGGCTTTCGCCCACTAGAGAGGAAAGGAGAGCACCATGTGCCGCTGGCTTGCCTACTCGGGGACGCCTGTTCTGCTGGAGGATCTCCTCTACAAACCCAAGCACTCGCTGATCGACCAGAGCCTGCACTCGAGGCTCGGCGCGGAGACGACGAACGGCGACGGCTTCGGCGTCGGCTGGTACGGGGAGAGCGAAACGCCGGGCACCTTCAAGAGCATCGAGCCGGCCTGGAACGATTGGAACCTGCGCGACCTTGCCGGGCACATTCGCTCCGGCCTGGTCTTCGCGCATATCCGTGCCTCCTCGGGATCAGCGATTCAGCAGACCAACTGCCACCCCTTCCGCCACGGCCGTTGGCTGTGGATGCACAACGGGCTCATCAGCGAGTTCCGCAAGGTCAAGCGTGACCTCGTGCTCGAAGTAGATCCTGAGCTCTACCCCGCCATCGACGGCTCGACCGACTCCGAGGTGTTCTTCTTCCTCGCAATGACGCTCGGGCTCGAGGACGACCCGCCGGGCGCCGTCGAGCGCGCCGTCGGGCTGATCGAGCATGTAGGTCATCGCAACGGAATCGAGCATCCGATCCAGATGACCGTCGCGACGAGCGACGGCGAGAGCCTGTGGGCCTTCCGGTACTCGAGCGAGGGGAAGTCGCGCTCGCTCTTTTACAGCACTGCTGTGCACACGTTGCGTGCCCAGTACCCGGACAACCCGATGCTCCACGACCTCTCGGACGAGACGCGACTTGTGGTCTCGGAGCCGCTCGGCGACCTTGCCGGCGCGTGGAACGAGGTTCCGGAGGCGAGCTACGGCGTGATCCAGAAGGGGCAGGACGAGCTGAAGCCGTTTACGCCCCGGCCGCCCGCATAGGTCACGACCGACCGACCCGTGCGCGAGTACGCAATCACGCCATCGGGGTGGACGGTCACGACGCACAGATCCGTCGGCCCGTTCAGGACCAATGTCACCTGGAGGCGCCCCGACGGGCACCTCTTCGAGTGGTCCTCGCGCACACATCGCAAGCACGCGTCCCGCCTCTCGCGCACGTCGCCGGACGACCAACGCATCTGGTGGGCGCCGACTGGTGGAGCAGCGTCGTGCGGTTCGTCGGAAGAAGCGATCGCTCGTGCTCCTCGCAGTGCTGACGGTTCTCGCCGCCGGTCTCTCCGCCTCGTCACGCCCTTCCGCGGCTTCGGCCTCGCCATCCGTGATCGCCGCTGCACCGCCGGGCGCGGTCTTCCTCCCGCAAACACCGTTCGCACCACCGCGTCAGATCGTCTTCTTCGGGCGCGTGAAGTCGCTGACGCGCTCGGGAAGCCGGTTTGTCATGCGCGTCGATCCGGCTGTGGTCCTCAGCGGGGTGACAGCGAACCGAGCTGCAGTAGAGGACAAGGTCATCGCTCCGGGTGAGGTCGTTCCGAGTCACGGCTACGCCGCGACGAGGGTCACAGGCTGCTGAGCTACCTCGTCCCGAGAACCGCTCACGTGACCGTGATCACGAACCCCGGCACGGGACCTCGCGCCACGCCGATATCGGTCGCCGAGCTCGGGCAGATCGTGAAGGGCCGGAATCCGAACAAGCGGCCGCTGTTCGAGCCGAAGAACGGATTCTGGATCCGTGTCGCGGGCGACACGACACTCGCCCTGGATCAGCAGTACTCGCGGTAGCGCTCGAGGACATGGGCGGAGCGCCGCCGTGGAGCCCGCGGCGGAGGGCACCGCACGCTCACGTCGCTACAGGAGCACGACACCTGGTGAAGGACCGGGAGCGCTCGCACCCCCCGGCGTCTGAAATGCTGCACCCGTGGGCGAATCCTCGACCGGGTCGACGCGCAGCACCCTCCAGGCAGACGAGACATCGTGACCGACGATCGCACAGGCAGCGATCGCGTAAACCCGGCCGACGTCCTCGTCGTCTTTGGGATCAGCGGCGATCTCGCGCGGGTCATGACCTTCCGCTCGCTCTACCGACTGGAGCTGCGTGGAGCCCTCTTCTGCCGAGTCGTCGGCGTCGCGTTCGACGACTGGACACTCGAGAACCTCGTACAGCACGCACGCGATTCGATACTCGCGACGGGCGAGCCGCTCGACGAGGCTGTCTTCCAGCGCTTCGCCGAGAAGCTGTCATACGTCTCTGGCGACTTCGCGGATGCGGCAACCTATGGACGCGTGGCAGACGAGATCAAGGGCGCGACGCTCCCCGTCTTCTACCTCGAAGTGCCGCCGTCGCTCTTCGCCACTGTTGTCGGGGGGCTCGCGGACGCAGCTCTGACCGAAAACGCTCGCGTCGTCGTCGAGAAGCCCTTTGGCCATGACCTCGACTCCGCCCGCGAGCTGAACGAGAGCCTCCATACCCTGATCGACGAGTCGCAGCTCTACCGAATCGACCACTTCCTGGGGAAGATGGCGGTCGAGGACATCCTCTACCTCCGCTTTGCGAACACGATCCTGGAACCGGTCTGGAACCGTCAGTACGTGTCGTGTGTCCAGATCACGATGGGCGAGGACTTCGACATCGCCGACCGCGGGAACTTCTACGACCCCGTGGGTGCGATGCGCGATGTCGTCCAGAACCACCTGTTCCAGGTGCTGAGCATGGTTGCGCTGGAGCCCCCGACGGGGAGAGGCGTCGGTGTGATCAACGACCGCAAGCGCGATGTCTTCGTCGCCATGGCCGAGGCCGACCCGTCCCAGTACGTGCGGGGGCAGTACAAGGGCTACCGCGACGTGAAGGGCGTCGCAGCGGACTCGCAGACCGAGACGTTCTGCGCGATGCGCCTCGAGATCGACAACTGGCGCTGGTCCGGCGTGCCGTTCTTCATCCGCGCTGGAAAGTCGCTGCCCGTGACGGTGACGGAAGTGCGCGTCTACTTCAAGACGACTCCGTGGCTCGGCTTCGTCCCGAAAGACGCCCCCCGGCCGGAGCCCAACGAACTCGTGCTCCGGATCGGGCCGCACCCCGGAGCGACACTCCGGCTACAGGCCAAGGACGCCGAGGAGGCCACGCTCCGGTCGGTGCAGCTCGACATGACCTTCGCGAGCATGGGCGGCGAGGGCCCCACTCCCTACGAGGTGCTCCTGCTCGCCGCGATGAACGGTGACTCGAGTCACTTCTCACGCCAGGACGCGCTTGAGGAGACCTGGCGTGTGGTGCAGCCGCTCCTCGACGCCCCGCCGCCCGTCGAGATCTACGAGAAGGGCTCTTGGGGCCCGAAGACAACCGACAGCCTGGTGCGCGGGTACAACGACTGGCACGATCCATGGCTGCCGGCGTGAATCGGAGGAGGCAAGCCGCAATCGGTACGCGGAGCGGTGCCCTCCTGTCATGACCTCGACACCGCTTCGCGACCGACCCGCGTGGAAAGCTCTCGAGAAGCACTACGAAGAGATCCGCGGCGTCCATCTCCGCGACCTGTTCGCGGACGACCCTGCGCGGGGCGAGCGTCTGGTCGCCGAAGGAGCCGGTCTCTACCTCGACTTCTCGAAGAACCGGATCACGGACGAGACGATCAGGCTACTGCTGCAGCTGGCCGAGGAGTCGGGACTCGCCGAACGGACGGAAGCGATGTTTCGGGGTGACCGGATCAACGTTTCGGAGAACCGCTCGGTGCTCCACGTGGCGCTCCGCATGCCGAAGGGGTCGGCACTCGTGGTGGACGGCGTCGACGTGGTGGCGACCGTGCACGAGGTGCTCGACCGGATGGCGAGCTTTGCGGACCGCGTGCGCTCGGGCGAGTGGAAGGGCCACACCGGCAAGCCGATCCGCAACATCGTCAACATCGGGATCGGCGGATCCGACCTGGGGCCGGTCATGGCCTACGAGGCGCTGCGCCATTACACGAGGCGCGACCTCACGTTCCGCTTCGTCTCCAACGTGGACTCCACCGACTTTGCCGAGGCGACGCAAGATCTGGCCGCCGACGAGACGCTCTTCATTGTCTCCTCGAAGACCTTCACGACACTCGAGACGATGACGAACGCACACACGGCGCGGGCGTGGGCACTCGCAGCCCTCGGAGACGAGGCCGCGATCGCGAAGCACTTCGTCGCGGTGTCCACCAACGCCGAGGAGGTCACGACCTTCGGCATCGATACGAACAACATGTTCGGCTTCTGGGACTGGGTCGGCGGGCGCTACTCGATGGACTCGGCGATCGGTCTCTCGACGATGCTTGCGATCGGCTCCGACGCCTTCCACGAGCTGCTCGCCGGCTTCCACGCCATGGACGAGCACTTCCGCACGACTCCGCTGGAGAGAAACTTGCCCGCGCTCATGGGGCTGCTCTCCGTCTGGTACGCAGACTTCTTCGGCGCGCAGACCTCAGGAGTCATGCCGTACAGCCACTACCTGAAGCGCTTTCCCGCCTACCTGCAGCAACTCACGATGGAGTCGAACGGAAAGCACGTCACGCTCGACGGCCGGGCCGTCGACTACGAGACGGGCGCCGTGTACTGGGGCGAGCCGGGGACGAACGGCCAGCACAGCTTCTACCAGCTGATCCACCAGGGAACGAAGCTCATCCCCGTGGATCTGATCGGGTTCGGGAAGACGCTGAACCCGATCCGCGACCACCACGACATCCTCATGTCGAACGTCTTCGCACAGGCCGAGGCGCTCGCCTTCGGCAAGACCGAGGAGGAGGTTCGCGCCGAGGGCACCGCGGAGGATGTCGTGCCGCACCGCGTGTTCGAGGGCAACCGCCCGACGAACGTGATCCTGGCCGAGAAGCTCACGCCACACACGCTCGGGGCGCTCGTCGCGCTCTACGAGCACAGCGTGTTCGCGCAGGGCACCGTCTGGGGAATCAACTCCTTCGACCAGTGGGGCGTCGAGCTCGGCAAGGTGCTCGCGACGCGGATCATCCCCGAGCTCGAGTCGAAGTCGGAGCCCGAGCTCGCCCACGACTCATCGACGAACGCGCTGATCCGCCGCTACCGGGCGCTGAGGTGATCGTCTTCCCATGTCCCCGAAGGAAAGGATCGGCAGATGCCCACTGAGACTCCTACGCAGCTCGGCATGGTCGGGCTCGGCCGCATGGGCGCCGGGATCGTCCGCCGTCTCCTCCGCGACGGACACGACTGCGTGGGCTACAACCGCACACCGGAGGCCGTGGCAGCGCTTGCAACCGAGGGAATGGTGGGCGCCTCGTCGCTCGAGGACTTCGCGTCGAAGCTGTCCGCACCGCGCGCCGCTTGGGTGATGGTTCCGGCCGGCGGGGTCACGGAGCAGGTGATCTCCGGGCTGGCCGAGGTGCTCGACCCGGGCGACGTCATCATCGACGGCGGCAACTCTCACTATCACGACGACATCCGGCACGCCGCCATGCTCCGGGAGAAGGGCATCCACCACGTGGACGTCGGAACGAGCGGCGGCGTGTGGGGATTCGAGCGCGGCTTCTGCCTGATGATCGGCGGCGAGGCCGATGTCGTCTCCCGGCTCGATCCGATCTTCGCCTCGCTCGCTCCGGGCGTGGGCGCCGCTCCCCGTACCGAAGGGCGCAGCGGCACGCCGTCGGCGTCGGAGCACGGCTACTACCACTGCGGGCCCAACGGCGCAGGGCACTTCGTGAAGATGGTGCACAACGGCATCGAGTACGGGCTCATGGCCGCGTACGCCGAGGGCCTCAACGTCATCGCGAACGCAGACATCGGCAAGCGGCAACGTGACGCGGACGCCGAGACGGCTCCCCTCGAGAACCCCGAGCACTACCAGTACGACGTCGACACGACCGAGGTCGCGGAGGTCTGGCGGCGCGGCAGCGTGGTCGGCTCCTGGTTGCTCGACCTCACCGCGCAAGCGCTCTATGCGTCACCGAAGCTCGAGGAGTTCGCCGGCCGCGTGTCGGACTCGGGAGAGGGGCGCTGGACGTCGATCGCCGCCATCGAGGAGGGCATCCCGACGCCCGTCCTGACCACCGCTCTCTACTCCCGCTTCGCCTCGCGCAACCTCGACGACTTCGCGAACCGGCTGCTCTCGGCGATGCGCAAGGAGTTCGGCGGCCACGACGAGAAGAGGGCGTGACCGAGCCGCAGATCGAGATCCTCCCGGACGCCGCAGCCGTCGCTGAGCGGGGCGCGGCGTACGTGGCCGAACGCGCGCAGGCTGCGGTCGCCGACCACGGCCGCTTTACGTTCGCGGTCAGCGGCGGCCGCACGCCCTGGGCGATGTTCGCCCATCTCGCCGGGAAGATGCCTTGGGAGACGGTGACGATCTATCAGGTAGACGAACGCGTCGCGCCCGACGGCGACCCCGATCGCAACCTCATGCAGCTGCGCAGGAGCTTGCCACCCGGCGGAGCGGCAGACGTTCGGGCCATGCCGGTGGGCGCACACGACCTCGAGGCGGCCGCCGAAGACTACGCTCGCTCGCTGCCCGAGGCCTTCGACCTCGTCCACCTCGGGCTGGGACCGGACGGGCACACCGCCTCACTCGTCCCCGGCGACCCCGTCTTGGACGTAATGGATCGCAAGGTCGCAGTCACCGGCAAGTACCAGGGCCGCCGCCGCATGACGTTGACCTACCCGACGCTGAACGCAGCCAGGCAGGTGCTCTGGCTCGTGACCGGCGAGGACAAGGTCGACGCCTTGCAAAGGCTCCGAGCGGGTGACCCGTCGATCCCGGGCGGGCGTGTCGCCGCCATGAGCGCGCTGATCATCGCCGACGCCGCAGCTGCCGGCGGCTGACCGCCGCGAATCGCTCGCCGCGAGCCTCAACCATGCGCCGCTCGCGGACGGGTCGACGGCGCGCGGACTCGAGGCCGGGATCCAGGTGGAAGATAGAAGACCTCAATTACGTGAGCCTGCGCCTCACCGCCGACTTGGCCAGGGATAGAGCGCGAGGTGGAGCAGCAGGATCACGAGCAGGGCTGCGACGAAAGCGGCCACGAACTGGAGCCGGCGGCCGAGACCGCTGACGGTGAAGACGAGCGTCGTGAACGGGAAGTCCTTCCCGATGAAGTAGGCGGCGAGATTGGGGATGACGACCCAGAACAGCGCGATGAGCGAGTAGATGACGTACCCGACGAGGAACCTGCTGTCGCTCGGGGCTGCGAGTACGCCGCCCGCCACGACGGCGGCGGTCGCGAGCGCGAAGTACGGGAAGATCCGCTGTAACTCGCCGCGCTTGGGCGGCGCAGGCGGAATGCCACCTTGCGCGAGCTGATCGAACTGGACGTCCTGCTTGACGAGGCGTCCCTGGGGGCTGCGGCCGATCGCTTGGAGGTCGGCCTGCACCGCAGTGTCCCCGAGCCTGACGCGCAGCACCGAGTAGCCGGCCATCACGATCAGCGCGACAGGGATGAGCGTGAGGACGGGCCACCGGTCCTGGAGATGCCCGACGGTCGTGGAGATCGTCGGCCAGAGGAAGTTGTTACCGCCCGCCGCGGCCAACAGCTCGGGGACCGCGATGACGATGCCCATCGCGCTCCAAACGGCGTAGCCCCGGGCTTCGCTCTTCGAGATGTCCCAGAACCGGTCTCGGAAGAAGCGCCGGATGAACCCTGGCACGAGCCTCCCGAGCCAGTGGAGCACCGCGCGCCAGAAGGAGCGATCCGGGAGCGTGCCAGCGCTTTCGCTCATGCAACAGACGATACGCATGCGGCCTGACGAGCACCGTCCACGAGCCAGACCCAGCCTCTGGTCTGCCGCGACCGACTCGCTCGCTGCGCGTCCCGATCAGCGGAGGTTGCGGATCTCGATCTGCTCCCCGCGCGCGACGACGACGTCGGAGACCATCGCAGCCGGAAACAGGCCGTGCTCGACGACGCCGACCGTCGCCGAGAGTCGCGCCGCAAGCTCCCCCGGATCGTCGAAGTCGCCCCGGTAGTCGGCGATCACGCCGCCGTCGGGACTCCGCGGCACGTCGCGGAGCATCACGTCCCCGATGTGGCGCAGTGTCGCCGCGAGCCCGTACGCGAGGAGCTCGAGTGGGACAGGCGGCGTCAGCCTCTCGACGAGCTTGTCGGACGAGACGATCACGACAAAGCGGTCGGCTGCAGCCGCGACGACTTTCTCACGCGTGTGAGCAGCGCCGCCGCCCTTCATCAGCCAGCCCGATGGCGAGACCTGATCGGCGCCGTCGATCGCGATATCCAGCCGCGGCGCCGCGTCGGTCCCGTGGAACGACTCGACCTTCAGCCCGAGCTCCCGCGCCGCTTGCTCCGTGTCCGGCGAGGTGGCGATGCAGCGCAGATCGAGCGCGCGCGCGGCCAGCGCCGGAAGGAGGTAGGCGACCGTCGAGCCCGTGCCGAGCCCCACGAGCATGCCGTCCTCGACGAACCTCGCGGCCGCCTCGGCAGCGAGTCGCTTCTCGGTGTCCAAGCTCACGAAGCCAAACTAACGGCTCGAGCCGTCCGACACAGGCGTGGCTCGATGCACTCGAACGGATCGAAAGAGGTTCACGCGCCGTGTGACGGTCAGCCCCACGACATCTCGGTAACGGCGCTACGTGACGCCGGGCGTCGGCGAGTCGGCCCCGGACGAGGTCTCGTCCGGGTGGCCCGACCACACCGGAGCGCTGCGGACTCGGCTGAGGGAGCATCGAAGTCGAGAGGGGACGTAGCGCTCGAGCCGAAACTACCATGAGGCGATGTCCGTAACCGAGCGCGAGATCAAGCTGGGAGCAGGGGCGACGTTCTCCATGCCGAGCCTCGACGGGCTGGCCGCTGGAGTAACCGCCACCCCCTCCGACGCCGAGCGTCTGTGGACGACGTACTTCGACACCGACGACCTGCGCCTCGCACGCTGGGGGATGAGCCTCAGGCACCGAGCCGGTCAGGGATGGACCGTGAAGCTGCCGACGGCGGAGGAGGGCCCGGTGCTGGCGCGGCCCGAAATCACGTTTGCAGGGAACGGAGACACGCCACCGGGAGAGGTGGTCGATCTGGTTCGTGCGGTCGTCCGCTCCGACGAGCTCCAGATCCAGGCGCAGCTCGACACGATTCGGCGACGAATAGCGCTTCGCGACGCCGACGGCTCCCTCGTCGCCGACGTGTTCGACGACGAGGTTTCGGTGTTGGAAGGACGGCGCCCGGCAACGACGTTCCGCGAGCTCGAGGTCGAGATCGCAGAGAACACGCCTCCCGGTCTTCTGGATGCCGTCGTCGACCAGCTTCGGAGTGCGGGGGCAGAAGCACCGGATCCGACGCCCAAGTACATCCGCTCCCTCGGCCCTAGCGCTGCGCTGGCGGCCGAGATCCCCATACCGGCGCTGGGCCTCGGACCGACATGTGGCGACGTCGTCCGACGCGCGATCGCAAAGTCGGTCGTCCGACTGATCGAGCACGACCCTGTTGTGCGCCTCGACGCCGATCCAGAAGGCGTGCACCAGGCCCGAGTGGCGACACGCCGTCTCCGCTCGGATCTCCGGACGTTTCGATCGCTCGTCGATCCCGCCGTGGCCTCGTCGCTTCGGGACGAGCTCGGCTGGCTCGCCGGAGTGCTCGGAAGCGTCCGTGACGCCGACGTCCTGCTCGAGCGGATACGAGGGAACGCAGCCCGGCTCCCGGAGTCGAGTCGAGCGGGTGCGGAACGCGTGCTCGGCGCGCTCGCAGTGACGCGCGAAGACGCGCGAGACGAGCTGTTCGAAGCGCTTCGCAGCGATCGCTACGTCGAGCTCCTCGATCTCCTGGTTGCAACTGCGAACTCTCCCGCGCTCCGCAGTGCGGCAGAGCTTCCGGCGTTCACGACTCTCCCCGCGCTCGTGCGTGAGCCGTGGGGTTTGCTCGAAAAGCACGCTGGCGCGCTCGGCAAGAGCGCCCCCGACGACGCGCTACACGACATCCGCGTGCGAACGAAGCGGGTTCGCTACGCGGCAGAGGCCGTCGCTCCGGTCGTCGGCCATCGCGCCCGGGTCTTCGCCGCAGCCGCTGCAGATCTCCAGGAGGTCCTCGGAGACCTCAACGACGCGGTCGTGGCGGAGGCCTGGCTGCGCGACTGGGCGCACGTCAGCCGTTCGCCGTCGGGCGTCTTTGCGGCCGGCGAGCTGGCCTCGCTCGAGCACGCGGATGCGCAACGAAGCCGAGCACGCTGGAGAAAGGCGTGGAGGAAGCTCGCGGCACCGAAGCTCCGCACGTGGATGTGACCGAGGTTGTCCGCGCGGCTGGGGGGCTCGTGTGCCGCACGGCCGGGAGCGAAGCGGTCGATGTGGTGCTGGTACACCGCCCGGTCTACGACGACTGGGCGTTCCCGAAGGGCAAGCTCGAGCGCGACGAGAGCGAGGAGGAGGCGGCGCTTCGCGAGGTCGAGGAAGAGACCGGTCTTCGCTGCCGCCTTGGCCGCGAGCTGGGGATCACCCGCTACCACGACTCTCGCGGCCGTCCCAAGACCGTTCGCTACTGGCAGATGACGCCGGTCGGCGGAGCGCTGGCACCGGCTCACGAGGTCGACGACGCGCGCTGGGTCTCTCTCGACGAGGCGCCCGCGCTGCTCACCTATGCGCGAGACGTGGAGCTCCTGGCTTCCCTCGTGGAGTCCGAGTGACGGCCGTCTACCTCGTTCGCCACGCCAAGGCCAAGAACCGTGCCAAGTGGGCCGAGCCCGACCATCTCCGCCCGCTGACGAAGAGGGGCCTGGCGCAGGCAGCGGCGCTCCCAGTGCTCTATGCGGAGCAGACGTTCTCGCGACTGTTCACGAGCCCATACGTCCGGTGTGTTCAGACCCTCGAGCCGCTCGCCGCGGATCGCAACCTGCCGCTCGAGACCGCCGACGCACTTGCCGAGGGTGCATCCGTGGGCGAGGCGCTCGAGTTGCTGCTCTCGCTCGGTGCCGAAGGCCCGGCGGTGTGCTGCACGCACGCCGACGTGTTGTTCGACGTCGTCGAGGAACTTGTATCCGCACGTGTGCGCCTGGACGGACCGTTCGAGTTCGAGGTGGCGGGAACCTGGATGCTCGAGGTGGAGAATCGGATAGTCACGAGCGGTCGCTACCTACCAAGGCCCGACTAGGGGCTCGTTTAGGGTGGAAGACGTGACCGCCGCCGAGCCGGGACACTCCACCGTGCCGGTCATAGCGGGCGTCGACTTGGGAGGGACGAAGATCCAGGCTGTCGTCCTGCGGAACGAGGAGGTCGTCGGCAGCGCGCGCGTGCTGACGCCGCAGACCGGAGATCCCGGTGACGTCATCGACGCCATCGTGGAAACCATCCGCACGTCGCTCGAGGCTGCACGTGCGACCGAGCCCGACCTTGGCGGGATCGGCATCGGAACCCCGGGCGAGGTCGACGCGAAGGCCGGAGCCGTCCTGCTCGCGGCCAACGTCCCCGGCTTCTCGGAGCGCGTCGAGCTCGGCCGGCTCGTCTCGAGTCAACTTGGGAATGCGAACGTCACCGTCGGCAACGACGTGAACGTCGGCGTTCTCGGAGAGTACGAGCGCGGAGCAGGTCGCCCGTACGAGAACCTCCTGGGCGTCTGGTCCGGCACCGGTGTGGGCGGAGGCCTGATCATCGAGGGCCAGCTCTACGACGGCCGCGGCGCCGCGGGTGAGTTCGGCCACCTGGTCGTGAAGCCCGGTGGGCTCCACTGCTCGTGCGGCAGGCGCGGCTGCGTGGAGGCATACGCGGGCCGGGTGAGCATGGAAAGGCGTGCACGGCAGCTCGTGAAGCGCGGGCAGAAGACGGATCTGTTTCACATCATGGAGAAGCACGAGCGGACGCGACTCAGCTCGGGCGTCTTCGCGAGAGCACTCGAGCAGGGCGACAAGATGGCCAAGAAGCTCATCGCCGAGGCCGCGTGGGCCCTCGGCATCGGAATGGCTTCCGCACAGAATCTCCTCGACCTGGAGGCGATCATCGTCGGCGGCGGTCTCGGCGATCGGCTCGGCCAGCCGTTCGTCGACCAGATCGTCGAGCAGATGACCCCGCATCTCTTCGCCCAGGAACCGCCCGTCGTTCTCGGCACTGAGCTCCGCGACCTCTCGGGCGCGGTCGGCGCGGCCGTGCTCGCCGGCGGCTAGCCCTCGACACTCCAGGAAGGACTGATCAACGGGACTCCGTGGCACTGCTTCCACTTGCGGCCCGAGCCGCACGTACAGGGATCGTTGCGACCCCGCTTCGCATCCTCGGCGGCGTACAGCTGAACGATCTCGGCCGGCGCGCCGTTCTCGCGCAGCCGATCGCCCATGAAGCGCATCGGTTCGTCGACGTGGTGGAAGAAGTCCTTGAATCCGGCGCAGAGATAGTTGAGCCCTGGATCCCCGTCCGGGGTCGAGATGAAGCGGTCCTTGGGGCAACCCCCATGGCATGCGAAGCGCACGTCGCACTCGAGGCAGAACTGCGGGAGCGTGTCGCGCTTGTCGAGCCCGAACTGCCGCTGTTGCTGGGAGGAGACGAGGTCGAGCATCCGGTGCTCCTTGATGTTCCCGAGCTTGTAGCGCGGCTCGACGAAGTGGTCGCACGAGTACAGGTCGCCCGTGTGCTCGAGGGCGAGAGCCAGCCCACACGTCTCCGAGTGCACGCACAGTCCCGGCGGCTCTCCGACCCAGTTCGCCAGCGCGACGTCGAACATCTGCACGTACACCTCCCCCACGTCTCGCCGTACCCACTCCTCGAAGACGTCGATCAGGAAGCGGCCGTACTGCTCGGCCGTGACCGAGCGATTGGTGACCAGCTCACCCTTCTGCTCGTAGAGCGGCCGGTCTCGCCAGGAGGACCACGGCACCTCCCCGTCGGTCGCCTCGGAGACGCGCTCGATGATGGGGATGAACTGGACGAAGCGCGCGCCGCACTCGTCGCGCAGGAAGCAGTAGACCTCGCGGCCATGATCGCCGTTGGCGGCGTGAATCGTGGTGAGTGCGTTCCACTCGACTCCTCCGGCCTGCAGGTGAGCGAGGCCGGTCGTCACCTGGTCGAAGGAGCCCTTGCCGCCCTTGTTCACGCGGTAGGCGTCGTGCAGCTCACGCGGCCCGTCGATCGAGACCCCGACGAGGAAGTTGTTTTCCTTGAAGAAGGCCGCCCACTCCTCGTCGAGCAGGGTGGCATTCGTCTGGATCGTGTACGCGGCGCGCTGCCCCGGCTTCAGGTACTGCTTGGCGAGCTCGACCGAGCGGCGGAAGAACTCGACCCCCATCAGCGTCGGCTCGCCGCCCTGCCAGGCGATCGCCACCTCGGGCACCTGCGCGTGCGCCTCGATCAGCTGGCGGATGTATTGCTCGAGCAGCTCGTCCGCCATCCGAAACCGCGAGCCCGGATAGAGCATCTCCTTCGAAAGGAAGAAGCAGTAGGAGCAGTCGAGGTTGCAGACGGCGCCGGTCGGCTTGGCGAGCAGGTGAAAGGAGGGAGGCGCGTCCCGAGCGGTGAGCGTGGCGAAGGCGGTCTCGGCCACGAGCTAGAACCCCGCGATCGCGTCGCCGATGAGCTTCGCCCCGAGCACAAGCAAGAGCACGGCCATGATCGCCGCGTTATGGGCCTGCATGAAGCCCTTGAGGTCGTCGAGGATCTCCTTCGCCTTCGCCCCCATGAGGAAGTAGATAGCGACCGGGGCGAGGATGGTCAAAGATCCGACTACGACGAAGACTGCGAGCGCAACGGCCTGCTTACCGCCCGGGATCCCGGTCTGCGCGATCGCTGTCGCCGCGGCGATCGTGAGCGCGAGGTTCTTCGGATTGAGTCCGGAGAGCAGAGCTCCGGCGCCAAACGACTTGCCGGCGCTGAACCCGTCGATCGTCTGCATCCACTTCGGCATCTCGGCCTCCTGACCGGGCTTCGGCCGTCCGCGCCAGATGCGGGCCGCCATCAGCAGGAGGAGGACACCGAACACGAACTCGAGCACACTCGCCCAGGTCGCTGGGCTCCCGTCGTCCTCCGCCGCGTTTCCACTTGCCAGGAGCAGCACGATCGCGCCGACGATCGTGAGACCGGCCAGCCAGCCGACCGCGAACGCGGGGCCGTTTGCACGCGCGCGCGGCGTCCCGAGCATGAGGACGACCGCGATGATCGGCACCGGGCTGATGGCAACGCCGATCGCCAGGGGGAGTATCTCGCCGATCGCGTTGCCCATGCCTACCCCTCGTCCTGGTCATGTGTCGGAATCCCGGGCGGCCGGTCTGGGACACGCCGGCCTCCGCCCGCATCTCGAGCCAGGTGAAATCTACTCGGAGCTACAGCCCGGTCTCGGCGACGACGCGTTTCTCGTCGACGGCCTTCCGAAGCGCGTCGTAATCGCGTTCGTTCTGGTCGGCATACGTCTCGGCGAAGGTGGCCATCGCCTCGTCGAACACGGTGCTCTTCCCCAGATAGGAAGCGATCGCCACGGCGTCTCCGGAGCGCGCGTGGGCGCGGGCAAGCGCCCATCCGCAGAGCTTGGCGTACATCGTCATCCCGTCTGGCTCCATCACCTCGACCTCGGCCGAGCCCTTGCCGTCCCAGAGCTGGCGGATGTAGAACTCGCGCTCGACTCCATCGGGCGCGAGTACCCGGATCCAGCCGAGCATGATGTCGCTTGCAGCCTGGGTCAGCCGCTGTCCCTCGACGACGCGCTGTCCGTGGTTCCCGTACTGGCTCTTGCCGAGGAACGGCTCGAGCACTGAAGGCTGGGCCTCCTTCGCCTGAAGGAGGAGCGGATCGCGCTCATCGCGACCGAGCATGAGAACGATCCAGGCTCGCGTGCCGACGCTCCCGACGCCGACCACCTTGCGCGCAGCGTCGACGTATCGGAACCGCTCGAGCAGACGGCGGCGATCACCCGAGAGCGTTCGGCGATAGGAGCGAAGGATCGTGCGGAGACCCTCGTAGGTCGCCTCCGCACCGAGTTCCGACCACACGTCCCGGACGCTCACGATCAGTGGGGGGTCGCTGATGATCCGCAGCTCTCCGTCGACCATGCCCGTGAGCTTGTCGAACGCGCGGAGGCTGTCCTTCGCGCGGGCCTTGGCGAGGTTCTTCTCGGCGCGCTTCATCGCTTTCGCGCTGGCCAACTTGGATAGCTTCGCGAGGACCTCCTCGATATCGATCCTGGCGTACCAGATGTCGAGGTTCCGCTCCTGTGCGAACTCGAGCATCGCCTCGCGGTACGAACGCGCGACTGCGGTGACGATCGAGCGCCTGGCGGGCTCCTCGAAGCCGCGGTCGCGCCCCGCGACGGCGAAGCTCGCGACGAGGCGCTCGACGTCCCATTCGAACGGGCCCGGCAACGTCTCGTCGAAGTCGTTGATGCCGAAGACGAGCCGTCGGTCGGGCGCTGCGAACACGCCGAAGTTCGACAGGTGGGCATCGCCGCAGAGCTGGACGTGGAGCCCGCTGCGCGGCGCGGTCGCGAGATCGGAGGCCATCAGGTACGCCGCCCCGCGATAGAACGTGAACGGTGAGACGAGCATGCGGCCGTACCTGATCGGCACGAGCTCCGGAACTCGCGTCTGCGCCTGCTCCTCGAGCAGCTCGACGGGATCGGGTCGATGGAGCGCGGGCTCCCAGTTCGCGTGCGAGCGTCGCGGGACCTCGGCGCGCGCGGCCTTGCCTCGCGCGGCACGCTCGGCGACGGTGAAGTGCTCTACCTTCGGCCCCGACGATCGGTTCGAAGGAGCGCTCGGCTCCTCCGCTGCGCCGTCGGAACGATCTGTCAACTCCTGCGGCGGCGCGGCGGCATCGGTCGACTCGATCACTTCGCTTGCACGGGTTTCGTCGGCGCCCATCATCCAAAGTCTGTCGTCGCCGTCTCGATGTCCTGGTAGCCGCCGACGAACACGTCGGTCGTTGTCTTTGCCATCACATCTCTCCTCTCGCTGATCGCAGCCCTCGTTCGAGCCTAGTCGGTGTCGAGCCACCTGGTTGCGGCGTCGGCATGCGGTGTTACTGACGCGCGAACGCCGCGCGGGCCTCCGCCGCAAGGTCGGCGAACGACTCGCCGCTGACGTCGATCAGGACTCGCTTGATCGTGCCACCGACGAAGGGCCACGGCGCCTCGCCGACGTAGTCGTCGGTGACCTGCTCGGCACCCGAGCGGCCGACGACGAGGCCGCCGCCGCCGAGGCCGAACTTGCCGGGCTGCGTCATGATCTTCGCCTCGCCGACCGCCTGGTCGCGGATGTGCAGAGTCAACGTGCCCTGCGTCGGCATCCCCTCGCCCTCGCGCTCGAAGGTGGCGGACAGCACCACGTGGCCCGTCGGAACCTTCTCGTCCGAGACGACGGTCTGGACGTTTTCGCCGAGCCAGTTGTAGACGTAGACGAGCTTGCCGTCCTTCACGTACAGGGCATGCCCGCCGAAGCGGGAGCCCTGCGAGAAGATCACGCCGCCTGCCTCCTCGGTGTCGATCTCCATCTCGGCCGCGATCGTGTAGTCGCGGTTGCGGATGTTCGGGGTGACCGACTCGGGCACCTCCGCGCCGCCCGGGTAGTACGTGTAGCGGCTGCGCGGGCTCGAGAGCTGCGGCCGCTCCGTGCCGAGAATCTCGATCGCGCCACGCGACTCGAGCGGCAGCGCTTGGTAGGTACCCGCCTCCGCCCACCAGAGCGCGATCAGCTCCTGCAGCTTCTCGGGCTGCTCGGCCGAGAGGTCGTTGCACTCGCTCGGATCCGTCGTCGTGTCGAACAGCTCCCAGCGCTGCTGGTGGAAGTCGCCCCACGACTCCGGCGCGGCCGGAACGGCGGTGGCGGCTTTCCAACCCTTGTGCCAGATCGCGCGGGTACCGAGCATCGAGTAGAACTGCTTCTCCTTCGACGCAGCGTCCGCGTCGGCGAAGCTGCTCATGAAGCTCACGCCCTCGAGCGGTTTCTGCGTGTACCCGTTGACGACGTCCGGAAGCTCGACGCCGAGGCACTCGAACAGTGTCGGCACGAGGTCGACGGCGTGGTTGTACTGGCGGCGGATCTCGCCCCTCGCCTCGATCCCGGCGGGCCACGAGACGATCAGCGGATCGGCCGTGCCGCCCTCGTAGTTCGCGTAGCGCTTCCACAGCTTGAAGGGGGTGTTGAACGCCCATGCCCAGCCGGTCGGGTAGTGGTTGTACGTCCTCGTGCTCCCGAGCTCGTCGAGGTACTTGAGGTTCTCCTCGATCGTGTCGGAAACCCCGTTGAAGAATTTGTTCTCGTTGACCGAGCCGTTCGGCCCTCCCTCTCCCGAAGCGCCGTTGTCGGACACGAGCACGACGATCGTGTTGTCGAGCTGACCGCTCTCCTCGAGGTGGTCGAGCAGCCGTCCGAGCTCGTGGTCGGCGTGGCTGAGGAAACCGGCATACACCTCGGCCATGCGGCTGAACAGCCGCTTCTCGTCGTTCGAGAGCGACTCCCAGGGGCGAACGCGATCGCTCTGCGACCACGGCTTGCCGTCGTGGCTCGTCGTGTCGGCGTACGGATCGATCGGCGAGAGCTCGGCTTCATCGGTGACGATCCCCAGCTTCTTCTGCCTGTCGAAGACGACCTCGCGGTACGCCTCATAGCCCATGTCGAAGGTGCCTTTGTACTTGTCCGCCCATTCCTTGGAGACGTGATGCGGGGCGTGGGCAGCGCCGGGGCAGTAGTAGAGGAAGAACGGCTTGTCGGGCGCGATCGCCTTCGCGTCCTGGATGAACTCGATCGCCTTGTCGGTGAGATCGACCGTGAGGTGGTAGCCCTCCTCGGGCGTCTTCGGCGGCGCTACGGGGTGATTGTCGTAGACGAGGTCCGGGTACCACTGGTTCGTCTCGCCGCCCAGGAACCCGTAGTAGCGCTCGAATCCGCGGCCGAGCGGCCACTGACGCTTCGACGAGGCGAGATTCATCTCATCCTCGGCGCAGAGGTGCCATTTGCCGACGATGTAGGTGTTCCAGCCGCGCCCGCCCAGCACCTCGGCGATGTTCGCGCACTCGAAGGGGATGTGGCCGTTCGCGTTCGGGAAGCCGGACGTCGCCTCGGTGATGCACCCCATACCGTTCGTCGTGTGGTTGCGACCGGTCATCAGGCAGGAGCGGGTCGGCGAGCACAGGGCCGTCGTGTGGAAGTTCGTGTACGACAGTCCCCGGTCGGCAATCCGCTTGATGTTCGGCGTCTCGATCAGTCCACCGTACGGCTCCATTGCCGAGAAGCCGACGTCGTCGAGGACGACGTAGAGCACGTTGGGCGCGCCTTCGGGTGCGATCGGCTGCGTGTACGGCTCCCAGTCCGGCACCGAGTCCTTGATGTCGATGTTGACGGTTCCCTTGAAGGGTCTACTCATCGGAATCCCTTTCGTTGCGTGTCGAGAACACTAGGTATTCGCCGCGGCCGGCGGCGAATCGAACGCGTCACATCAGCGCGTGTCCTCAGCGTGAAAGGCGGCGCGCAGCCGCTCTTCTTCGTCCTTCTTCGGGAAGAAGCGGAAGACGAGCGCCATCCCGATCAACACCGCGGCGATGGCCGCCAGGTATGCCCAGCGATCGCCGTCGAGGAACGACTGCTGCGCCGCGGCGGTGATCTGGTCCGCGTACTTCGGGTTCTTCGCAGCGAGGTTCTCGGCGCTCGCGAACGAAAGCTGGAGCTGGGACTGCGTCGACTCGGTGATGTTCTTCCCGGACTCGTCGATCGCCTGCCCCATCGCGGACGCGTAGCCGGCAGCGAGCAGGGCGCCGAAGATCGACGTCATGAGCGCGCCACCGAGGTCGCGCTGGAGATCGGCCGTTCCGGAGGCCATGCCGACGCGCGTCACGGGGACGGAGCCTGTAAGCGAGTTCGACGAAGGCGTTCCGGCGAGGCCGACCCCCGCCCCGAGGAAGCAGAGCGGCAGGGCAACCTGCCAGTACGGGATGTCCTCGTGCCAGAGGAGCAGCATGCCGGCGAACGACAGGAGGATCAGGAACTGCCCGCTCAGCAACGTATGTCGGGATCCGTGCGAGCCGACGAGCTTCGCGGAGCGCGGCGCGACGAGCACCATGAAGAACACGGCCGGGAGGATCGCGGCGCCGGCCTGGAGCGTCGAGTAGCCGAGCACGTTCTGGAGGTACTGCTGGTTGATGAAAGCCGCTCCCATGAGCGAGCCGAAGACGATGATGCCGGCGCACGCGGCAACCCAGAAGGTCTTGCGAGCGGCGACGTGCAGGTCGTAGAGCGGATTCTTCGCCCGTCGCTCGCGCAGCAAGAACGCGATCGTGGCGGCCAGCGCGACGGCGAGCAGTCCGAGGGCGAGCGCTTGCTCATTCGGAACGGGCAGGAAGTTGATCGAGAGGACGAGCGCGCCCACGACGATCGCGGAGAGGATCCCGCCCAGGTTGTCGACCGGCTTGGTCGACTCGTTCACATGAGCCGGCACGAAGCGGATCGCCATCAGCAGCGCAATGACTGCCAGCGGCAGGGTCACGAGAAAGACCGAGCCCCAGTCGAAGAACTCGAGCAGGGCTCCCGAGACGAGCGGTCCGAGGGCAGCGATCCCGCCGCCCAATGCCGACCACAGCGCGATCGACTTCGTTCGTCCGGGACCCGACCACAGCGCCGTAATGAGTGCGAGGGTGGTCGGGTACGCCAAGCCTGCCGAGATCCCGCCGACGACGCGGGCGACGAACAACACGGTATCCGACGGCGCGAAGCCTGCCACGATCGACGCGGGGATGGAGAGGCCCATCCCGAGGACGATCATGAGCTTTCGCCCGTAGCGGTCGCCGAGCGCTCCGAGCCAGAGCACGGATGCAGCAAGCCCGAGCGAGTACCCGACCGCAATCAGATTGAGGGTGGTCTGGGATGAGTTGAACGACGCGCCGATGTCGGGCAATGCGACGTTCGCGACCGACAGGTTGAGATTCGCGACCGCCGCGACGAGGATCAGCGAGCCGAGGACGAGCTTCGCCCGTGCCGGTGCCGCCGCGGTAGCGTCGCCCGGTTGTGCCGAGGACGTCACGGAGCCGCCGAGCCTAGCCAAGAACAGGGCTCAGCCGCACGGCCACTATCACCCGTCCGTTCCCATGTGACCACCAGAAGCGGGTCTGCGAAAGAGGACGGCCGAAAGACCGCCCTCTCGCACCACGGATCTTCAGATGCCCAGCGCCTTGGCCTTCGCGGCCGCGAACTCCTCGTCGGTGAGGATTCCTGCGGTGTGCATCTCAGCGAGCTTCTGAACCTCGGCCATGGGGTCATCCTCAGCCGGGGCAGCTGGAGCGGGTGCTGCCTGCTGAGCGGCGGCCATACCCTGTTCGTAGGCGGCCTGCTGAGCCTGTTCGTCAGCGGCGGCCGACTGGTTTGCCTTCTTCGCGCCGTAATGGGCCGCCCCGCCCACGACGACGGCAGTCCCAACCACTCCCATACCTCTGCGTCGCATCATTTGAGCTCTCCTCTTCTTCCTAGGCCTTGGCTGCTTCGAGCGCCAACTCACGCGCTTCCTGGACGACGTCGTGCGGGATCCGCTCGAACGCCACCATGACGCCACCCGCGTCCCGCATCGCCTGGGCAACGTTGCGTGCCCACACGTTCTCCCAGATCAGGAGAGCCGCCGAGGAGTTGGGCTCGAGCGCGTCGGCCGCGCCCATGAGGTCCTCGTCGCTGAACAAGCCAGTGACTTCGATGCCCAGACTCTCGAGTCCCTCCTGCACATCCGGGTCGAGTTCCGTCAGCTCCATCGCGACCGCGGTGCCGTCCGCGTCCTTGCCGACGAACGCGATGTCGATGATCCGAATCGTTCCGTCATCGACGAGGTCGGCGATCGCTGGTGCGATCTCCCCCCTGAACCTGTTCCCCGGAAAGACGATGATCGCGTAGTCGACGGGGCCGATCTCTTCCATGCTCTCCTCCTTCGTTTTCGTGTCCTCGTAACTCTGGCGAATCGCGGCAATCGTTGCACGCGAAACCGTTCACGCCTCAGGGCGTTTGAATCCACGATATAAGAAGCCCGACAAACGAATCACAAGGAGGCTCCGTGCTCGCTGCCGATTATCCGTTTCTCGATGTCCTCTGGACGATGTTCGTGTTCTTCGCGTTCATCATCTGGTTCTGGATCCTGATCACGATCTTTGCGGACATCTTCCGCCGCCACGACACCTCCGGCTTCGCGAAGGTGCTCTGGATTATCTTCGTGATTGCCCTACCGTTCCTCGGTGTCTTCATCTACCTCATCGCGAACCACGATGGGATGACCGAGCGGAGCGTGAAGCAAGCGCAGGCTCAGCAGGCGCAGATGGATCAGTACGTGAAGTCCGTCGCGGGAAGCGGCGGCGCTGCCGCCGAGATCGAGAAGGCGAAAGGCCTCCTCGACTCCGGCGCGATCACGCAGGCCGAGTTCGACTCGATCAAGTCGAAAGCGCTCGCCTCGTAGCTCGCGTGGGTGGGAGCCGCACACGCGGCTCCCACCTGGCTACTACAGTCCCTTCGTATGGCGGCTGAAACGGAGTACGCGCGGCCCGCGAAGGGCTCGGACGTGCGGCCGAAGATCCGCCCGTTTCGTCTGATCTTCTCGTGGCTGGTCGCGGCGGCGGCGCTCTTCATCGCGGCCGCGATCGTCCCGGGCGTCGAGATCCAGAAGTTCTGGGGCGCACTTGTCGTCGCGCTCGTCATAGCGATCCTGAACGCGATCCTGCCGCCGCTCGTCGCGGCACTCCGGCTCCCGTTCACACTCGTCCTCGGCTTCCTGCTCGTGCTGATCCTGGATGCGTGGATGTTGCTCGGCGCCGCGCGGATCACCGAGAACGCGATCGAGGTGGACAACTTCTGGTGGGCGCTGCTGACGGCGCTCGCCGCGGCAGCGGCGACCGTCGTGCTCGACGTGGTCTTCGGGACGAACGACGACGACACGTACACGCTGCGCGTCATCCAGCGCATCGCCCGGCGCTCGGGCGAGCGCGTCCAAACTGACGTGCCCGGGATCATCTACCTCGAGATCGACGGGCTCGCCCTCCCCGTGATTCAGCGGGCGATGCGAGACGGAAACGCACCGAACATGGCGCGCTGGCTCGCCGACGACAGCCACCGGTTCATCGAGTGGGAGACCGACCTCTCGTCACAGACAGGCGCGAGCCAGGCGGGGATCCTGCTCGGCTCAAACGAGGATATTCCTGCGTTCCGCTGGGTCGAGAAGGAGACGGGAACGATGATGACCTGCTCCGCGCCCGGCGACTGCGCCGAGCTCGAGCGGCGGCATGCAACGGGCGTGGGCCTGCTCATGGACGGTGGGGCGAGCCGGGGAAATCTCCTCTCCGGCGAGGCCGACCACGTCATCCTCACCGTCAGCCGGATGGAAGCGGAGAAGGGTGCCAACCCCGGCTACCGCGCCTTCTTCGCCAACGGTTTCAACGTCACGCGGGTGCTCGTCTTGTTCTTCTGGGAAGTCATCCTCGAGTGGAACGCGGCGCTTCGAGCGATCCGGCGCGACGTCGTCCCGCGCGGCCACCGCGGCGGGATCTACCCGCTCATGCGCGCAGCCATGTGCGTCGTAGTCCGCGACCTGATCGTGTACGGCGTCCTCACCGACATGATGAAGGGCCGTCCCGCGATGTACGCGACGTTCTCGAGCTACGACGAGGTCGCGCACCATTCAGGCCTCGAGCGGGCGGACACGCTCGAGGCGCTGCGCAAACTCGACCAGCAGTTCGGGCGGATCGAGCGCGCGCGCAAGTACGCACCGCGCCCGTACGAGATCGTCGTCCTCTCGGATCACGGCCAGACGCAGGGAGCCACGTTCAAACAGCGCAACGGCTACGGGCTGGACGACCTCGTCGAGCGCTCGCTGACGAGCGGCGAGGTGGCTGACTTCTCCGGTGGTGACGAGCAGAGCTCGATGGTCGGTCACGCGTTCAGCGAGGCGACGGGCGCTGACGACGACAAGAAGGCG
>JAOUHF010000090.1 GCA_029865325.1 Thermoleophilia bacterium | reverse complement strand
CGATGAGATGACGCAGACGAGCTCGGATGAGCGGTTCTCGGCTGCGAGGCGCTCGAGCAGATCGTCGGCGTGGGCCGCGAAGCGAACGGCGAGAGGCCCGACCACGCGTTCCTCCCCCACCCCGTCGAAAACGACGACTCCGCGCACCCCTCGACTCGCGACGAAGCTCGCTAGCACATCAACCAGCTCTCCGCGGTCGGAGAAGTGCCCGGCGTGAAGCAGGTTGTAGCCGTCGAACAGGTACAGGGTCGGATCAGCCATGACGAGGGTCTCCTACCAGCATGCGCGTCCCGAGCGAATCACGCCAAGTGACAAAGTGTCACAAGTGCTCCCTCGCCCCTCGCTGGCGGCGCGCTTCGAAAAGGAGCACCGCTGCCGCGACGGACACGTTCAGCGAGCCCACCTTCCCGCCGAGTGGGATCGCCACCGTGCCGTCACAGGTTCGCCGGACGAGGGGGCGCACACCTTTCCCCTCGGCGCCGAAGACAAGAGCGATCCCTCCCGTCAGGTCGGCCTCCCACATCGAGACCGTGCCCTCCGAGTCGGCGGCATAGGCCCACAGGCGCGGCCCTTTGATGTCGCCGAGGTAGCGGGCGAGGTTGGGAACCACCGCGACCGGGAGATGCTCGACTGCGCCGGCAGAGGCACGACACACCACGGGCGTCACACGAACGGAGCCGTGTGCCGGAAAGATCACCCCGGTCGCACCTGCACCTTCGGCACTGCGCGCGACCGCCCCGAGGTTGTGTGGATCGGTCACCTGGTCGAGGCAGACGAGCAGTGGGTTCTCCTGAGCCGCGAGCTCGTAAGCGTCGGCGTAGTGGAACGGCTCGGACCAGGCGACGATCCCCTGGTGGTCGCGGGTACCGGCGACTTCGGTCAGCTGACGTTCGGGCTTGACCTGGGCTCGCGGCCCTGTGCCGAGCCAGGGAATCTGCGCCTCGGCGCGCTCGGTGACCCAGGTCTCGAGTACCTGGCGCGGCCCGCGATAGAGCTCGCGCGCAGCGTTCCGGCCGTAGACGAGGTCCCGCGTCACCGTACGCGCACGAGCCGGTAGCCGCCCGCTTCGTCGCGCACTTCCCAGCCGGCCGCCTCGAGCTCACCGCGGAGCCGATCCGCCTCCTCGAAATCGCGAGCCTCGCGAGCCTTCCGCCGCTCGTCGGCAAGCGCAGCGACCTCGGCCGGCGCTTCGTCCTCGGCGGCGAGTGACTCGAGCCGGAAGATTCCAAGCGCCCGGCGAAGTAACTCGTGATCGCGCCACTCATGCATAACGGCGAGCGCAGCGGGCGTGTTGAAATCGTCCTCAAGCGCCGCCGCAAAGCGCTCCCACGAGCCGTCGGGCGCCCGCTCGTGCGGGCTACGGAAGACATCGCGCAAGCCCTCGGCGCGTGCCGCGGCCTGGGCCATCACCTCGTCGTCGAAGTCGACGGGCTTGCTCCAGAACCCCGAAAGGTGGAAGAGAAGGAGCGCTTCGCGGCCCCACACGTCGAGCACGTTGCGAAGCGTCACCACGTTCCCGAGCGACTTCGACATCTTCGCGGCGTCGAGCTCGAGCATGCCGTTGTGCATCCAGATTCGGGCGAACTCGTGCCCGAGGCTCCTCGACTGCGCGAGCTCGTTCTCGTGGTGGGGGAAGCGTAGATCGTTTCCGCCGCCGTGAATCTCGAACTCCGCGCCCAGGAACTTCTCTGCCATCGCCGAGCACTCGATGTGCCAGCCCGGCCTGCCCAGGCCCCAGGGTGACTCCCAAGCAGCGTCCTCGTACGGCTTCTGCGACTTCCAGAGCGCAAAGTCGCGCTGATCCTCCTTCAGCTCACTCTCTTCCTGGGCAATCATCTCGTCGAGCTTCGCTCCCGAGAGCCGGCCGTACTCGGGGAAGCCTGCGACACGGAAGTAGACATCGCCGTTTGCCATATACGCGGCGTTCCGCTCCACGAGTGCTTGGATGAACGCGACGATCTCCGGGATCGTTTCGGTCGCGCGTGGCTCGATATCCGGCCGGCCGAGCCCAAGGGCATCCGTGTCTTCGAAGAACCAAGATGTCGCACGCTCGGACAACTCGCGGCTCGGAATCCCTTGCTCCGAAGCCTCGGCATAGACCTTGTCGTCGACGTCAGTGATGTTGTGGACGAGGGTCACCTCGTAGCCGGTCGTTCGGAGCCAGTTGCGAAGCCACATGCCGAGGACGAACGGCCGCGAGTTGCCAACGTGGATTCGCTGGTAGACGGTGGACCCGCAGACGTACATGCGGATGGGGCCGGGGGGTGGCGGCAACTCGACGAGCGAGCGCGTCAGCGTGTCGTGGAGGCGCATCGGGCGATCGTATCCTCGGCCTACGCAACGACCGTCCGTGCGACCCTCGCCAGAACTTCCGCCCTGGAGAGAGTGGACAGAACGGCCGCCAGTTCCGGCCCGGTGGAAGCTCCCGTCAACGCCAGTCGCAGTGAACGAAGGTCACCACCGACGGCCTTCAGCTCGCGGAGTACGGCGCGAGACTCGTCCGGAGAGAGCCGCTCCGGAGCGGGCTCCCGCAGCTCGACGAACCGGTCGAGGGTGAGTCGCGCCTCGGGCGGGAGATCCACCGGCGCTGGCTCGAGCACGAGGTTCGCGTACTCTCGCGCCTCGACGAGCGACCGAGCGCCGCGCAGTACCGGTACGACGTCCATCGGAGCTTCTGCTGCGGCGGCGAGCTCCTCGTCGGACATGGCCGCGATCGCGTCGATCGCAAGCCGGCGCAGCCTGGCGACGTCGAGATGGACGTCGTGCGCTGGAAGATCGAGCTCGTCGAGGTACGCACGCACGGCCTCGGGCGGAAAGCCTTCGCCACGAAGCTCCGCGATGGAGGAGTGCCCGTGGCGCTTCGAGAGCTTCTTCCCGTCCTCGCCGAGCACGAGCCCGTGGTGGATCACCTCGGGTAATACACCGCCGACTGCGCGAGCGATCCGCTGTTGGATCTCGAGGTTCGGTCGGTGGTCGTTTCCGCGGATGATGTGGGTGATGCCGAGCTCGAGATCGTCGGCGACCGACGCGAGCTGGTACGTCGCCGTCCCATCCGCACGAAGGAGCGTGGTGCCGTCGCGCCCGAGCCGGATTGAGCTATCCGAGTCGCGCTGAGCGACACCGGCGCCGAGCGCATGCTCAGCAGCCTCTGCGTACAGCGCTCCGCGCTCGCTCTGGCGGAAAGGACCCTCGTCGATCGATACCCCGAGCCACGCGAGATCACCCAGGATCGCCATCTCGCCGCCGTCGACAGTTCTGGAAGGATCGGTGTCGTCGATCCGCAGCAAGAAGACACCACGCTCAGCGTCGGCGAACCGACGGTTGGCGACGGCCGTCAGCGCATTGCCGAGGTGGAGCGAGCCCGTAGGGCTCGGAGCGAAGCGCACGCGAACGTTCACGATGCGACTTTAGGGGCTCAAGCGTCGATCGTGACGTGACCGTGCTGATTGGCGACGCGCTCGAGCCAGGCGCAGATCGCCGGATATGGCTCGAGGTCGAAGCCGCCCTCGTGCGCAACGTGCGTATACGCATAGAGCGAGATATCCGCGATCGAGTACCGCTCGCCGACAAGGAACATGCGGTCGTCGAGACCCCGCCCCAGGGCGTCGAGCGCGAGATAGCCGCCCTTCGTCTTCTCGGGCACGAGATCGGTGAAGCGCTCCGGAGTCCCCGAGTAGCGGAGCCAGAAGCGCACAACTGCGACATACGGCTCGTGGCTGTACTGCTCGAAGAACATCCACTGAAGCGTTCGTGCCCGCTCGTAGGCATCGTCGGAGAGGTACTGCGTGCCGTCCGCGAAGTACCACAGGATCGCGTTCGACTCGCCGAGGGGACGGCCATCGTCGAGCACGAGCGTCGGAACGCGGAGGGCAGGGTTCAGCTCCCCGAGGAGCTCCTTTCGCCCCGAGCGATCCGAGACGCTCACGTCGACCGTCTCGTACTCGACACCGAGGTGGGCCAGGAGGAGTCGCACCTTGTAGCAGTTGCCCGAGACGGCGGAGTTGTAGAGAACCACGAGCGCTATCGGTAGTCGGGGTTGGCGAAGTCGAAGCGGCAACCGGCGTCCCAGAGCGACCGCTGGTTCCCGTGAGCAGGCATCCCGCCGGCGTCTTTCAGCATCCGCGCAATATGGAGGAGGTTCCACGTCATGAACGTGGTGTTCCGGTTCGTGAAGTCGTTCGCCGGACCACCCGAGCCCTCGTCGAGGTACGACGGCCCCGGCCCAGCCTCGCCGATCCAGCCCGCGTCGGCCTGCGGAGGGATCGTGTACCCCAGGTGCTGGAGCGAGTACAGGATGTTCATCGAGCAGTGCTTGATCCCGTCCTCGTTTCCGGTGATCAGGCATCCGCCGACCTTCCCGTAGTAGGCGTACTGGCCGCTCTCGTTGAGCAGGCTCGAGCACGCGTACAGCCGCTCGATCACGCGCGTACACACCGATGACTTCTCGCCCAGCCAGATCGGCGAGCCGAGCACGAGCATGTCCGAGGACTGAACCTGCTCGTACAGGGCGGGCCAGTCATCCTTCTCCGCCCCATGCTCACGCATGTCCGGCCAGACGCCGGGTGCCAGGTCGTGGTCCACCGCGCGGACGTAGTCCACCGCGACGCCGTTCGCCTCCATGATCGCCATCGAGATACGCATCAGCCCTTCGGTGTGGGACACGTCGGGCGACGGCTTGAGGGTGCAGTTGACGTACAGCGCACGGAGATCCGTGTAGTCCCACGTGCTCGTCGTGCAGAGCTCTTTCTGAAAGTCGGTCAGCGTCACAGTCCCCTCCTTTGTGGGCGTCGAGATGGCGACTGTAACGACTCCAGTGCGCCCATCTGTCGTCGTGCGCAGGACGTCTACGGGACCGTGCGCGAGACTACTCGCGATGGAACGCGATCGGCGCCGCCTGCTCTCGTCCGCCATGCAACTCGGGCTGCGGAGCGCCCGTGACGTCGGGCCGATCATCTTCGTGATCGCAATCTTCCAGCTCGTCGTGCTCCGGCAGCCGTTTCCGGATCTCGGTGCCGTGCTGCTCGGATTCCTCGCCGTCGTGCTCGGCCTCTCGCTGTTCATACGCGGCCTGGAGATCGGGCTCTTTCCGCTCGGAGAGTCGATGGCCAACGCGTTCGCCCGGCGGGGGAGCCTCTTCTGGCTGCTCGTCTTCGCGTTCGCCCTCGGGTTCAGCACGACCATCGCCGAGCCGGCGCTAAGCGCAGTCGCGGACGAGGCATCGCGGGTACGAGCGGACGAAACGGGAGTGTCGCTCTCGGACCCGGCGGTCGACCGGTATGCCATGGGCCTGCGCGTGATGGTTGCGGTCTCGGTCGGAGTCGCACTCGTCATCGGCGTCATCCGGATCGTGCGAGGCTGGCCGATCCACTGGTTCATCATCGTCGGCTACGGCGTGATCATCGGGCTGACCCCTCTCGCCCCGGACGAGATCGTCGGCGTCGCCTACGACTCGGGCGGCGTGACGACGTCGACAATAACGGTTCCGCTCGTCACGGCACTCGGAGTCGGGCTCTCGAAGTCGATTCGAGGTCGCAACCCGCTCGTGGACGGCTTCGGGCTCATCGCCTTCGCGAGTCTCACGCCCATCGTGTTCGTCCTCCTCTACGGAATGGCCACATGAGCGGTGAAGGCGTGCGCTCGGTCGTCGTTGTCGCCCTCGAGGCCCTGCGCGACGTCTTGCCGATCGCCATGACGATCGCTTTCTTCCAGGTCGTGGTCCTGCGACGGCGTCTCGCCCATGGAAGACGGCTTGCGCTGGGGTTCGTATACGTCCTCGCCGGGCTCACGCTCTTCGTCGTCGGGCTCGAGGAGGCGCTTTTTCCCATCGGCCGAACGATGGCCGAGCAACTCACGGACCCGTCCTTCCTCGTTGGGGACGAGGCAGCGGCAATGGGCGTTCCGGCCTCCTGGTGGCAGTACTACTGGGTGTACGCCTTCGCGGCGGCCATCGGCTTCTCGGCGGCGATCGCAGAGCCCGCGCTCATCGCCGTTTCACTCAAAGCGGAGGAGGCATCCGGCGGTACCGTTCGCTCCCTGCCTCTGCGCGTGGCCGTCGCGACCGGCGTCGCGGTGAGCGTCGCGCTTGGTGCCTTTCGGATCGTGACGGGGACGCCCCTCGAGGTCTATATGATCGGCGGCTACCTCGTTGTGGTCGCACTGACCGTGTTCGCACGAAAGACCATCGTCCCACTCGCCTACGACTCGGGCGGCGTCGTGACGTCGACCGTCACGGTCCCCCTCGTGACCGCACTCGGCCTGGGCCTCGCGGCCACAGTGCCGGGTCGCAGTCCGTTGCTCGACGGCTTCGGCATGATCGCCCTCGCGGCTCTCTCTCCCATGATCGCGGTCATGGTGTACGCAAGGCTTTCCGACCTTCGCGCGCACGGGCGCCGCAACCGAGCTGCGAGACAAAAGGGGGCAGCATGAAGTTCAAGGGGATCATCGCCCTGGTCGACGACGACCTGACCGAGCGCGTCATCGACACGGCCCGGAAGGCCGGCGCAACCGGCTGCACGGTCATCTCGAGCGCCCGGGGGGAGGGTCTCGAACCTGCAAAGACGTTCTTCGGGCTGAATCTCGAGTCGCAGCGCGACTTCGTCCTCTTCATCGTCGAGCAGCACCTGAGTAGGCACATCCTCGAGCGGATCGCCGATGTCGGCGGCTTCGACAAGAACGTCGGCGCAGGCGTAGCGTTCCAGTTCGACGTCGAGGACGTCGTCGGCCTTGCGTCGCAGATGGACACGATCGAGCACGAGATCGAGGACCAGATATGAGCCAACGTCCCTACGTGACAGTCCGCGAGGTGATGACAGCCAACCCGATCGTCATCGACGGCTTGGCGACCGTGCGCGAGGCGATGGACATCATGCGCCGCGAGAACTTCAGCTCGCTGGTCGTCGCTCGGCGCCACGAGAACGATGCCTTCGGGCTCGTGGTTGTGCGGGATATCGCCGAGCACGTCGTCGGGCCGGATCGCTCGCCCGATCGCACGAGCGTCTACGAGGTCATGGCCAAGCCGGCGCTGAGCCTCGATGCCGAGCTGGACATCAAGTACGCAGCGCGGCTCCTCACAAGCCTCAAGATGACGCGGGCGGTCGTGCTCGAGAAAGGCGAGCTCATCGGGCTGGTGACGCTTCGCGACCTCGTCTTCCGCTACATCCCGTCGTCGTAACACGGCGCGTCGGGTCCGTCGACGGGTCGATCGACACGACTCGCGCGCGCATAGGCTGTCGCCGTGCCTCCCACGATGCGTGCTCCCCGCCGTGTCGTGATTCTCGCCCGTACACGCACAAGAATTTCAAGGACGGTCACGAGGCGTGGCGGGCCATCTCGAACGCCGCGATGAAGTGGTTTCTCTCGGGGTAGAGCGAGGCGGCGAGACGTCCGAGATGGAGTCGCTCCTGATGCCTTGGTTCGAATCCTCCGGTCGCGATCTCCCGTGGCGCGCGACACACGATCCGTACGCGATCCTCGTCTCCGAGGTGATGCTGCAGCAGACGCAGGTGGAGCGCGTCGTACCGCGCTATCTCGCGTGGCTCGAGCGCTGGCCAACGGTCGAGTCGCTTGCAGGCGCCACCGCCGCGGACGTGATCCGCGAATGGCAAGGGCTCGGCTACAACCGGCGCGCGCTCAACCTGCACCGCTCGGCACGACGCGTAGCCGCGCAAGGCTGGCCGGACGACCTCACGGAGCTCTCAGGCGTCGGCCCGTATACGGCCGCGGCCGTCCGGCGCTTCGCGTTCGGAGAAGACGTGCTCCCGATCGACGTCAACGTCGAGCGCGTCCTCCGGCGTACCAAGGGACGATTCTTCCCGCGCGCAGCCGAGGCGTTGATGGATCTGGGCGCGACAGTCTGCATAGCACGAACTCCCCGCTGCGAAGCGTGCCCGCTCTCGCGAGCATGTCCGTCGCGCGACATCCGCGAGGCGCCAGCCCGTAAGCAGGGACCATTCGAAGGCTCGTTCCGACAACAGCGGGCGGCAACGCTTCGCGCCGTCGCGGAGTCGGCACGCGTCCTCGGCGACCTCGACCACGAGGCTGTCCGCTCTCTGGAGCGAGACGGCCTCGTGGTCGTGGAGGAGGGAGTGGTTGCGCTCCCGATTAGAGAACGGGGCAGTTGACGACGATCGGGACCACAGCGATCGTTACCTGGCCGGCCTTCTGCGCGGCCCGCACGGCCGCTGCAGAACGAAGCACGTGCGCGCTAGCGTTTTCCTTCCAAGTCACCGTTCGCACGGCCCAGAGCGGCGTGTAGTCCTTGCGCCCCGGAACGGTGTCGATGATGTTGCGCTGTCCGTCGTCCCCGTTGGTGAACACCCAGATAGGCGCGGTCTTGTTCCCCGCCTTGAGCTTCACGGGGCCGAGGTCGAGGTATGAGACCAGCTTCCCTCGGTGGAAGCCTAGCGTCACATCCTGCGAGAACGTCTTTACCGGTCCATCCGCAGCGAGCGCCGGTAGCGCCCACGCGATAGCGGCACAGGCCACGATGGCGACGATGGCTGTTGCCTTCTTCATCGAGCTCTCCTTCCGTCGAGGAACTGCTCCGACGGTAGGGGGCAACTCTTACGAGGCCCTCACGCCACGCTGAACATGGTCTGAATTCACCCTCTCGTAACCGAATCCACAGCACAATGCGTCGATGGCAACCGTCCTGGTCGTCGACGACGAGCCGATCGTCCGCGAAGTCGTCGTCCGTTATCTCGTTCGCGAGGGGCACGAGACGCTCGAGGCCGCTGACGGCAACGCGGCCCGAGACGCCATCGAGCGTGAAGAGCCAGACCTCGTCGTTCTCGACGTGATGCTGCCGGGAACGGACGGCCTCGAGCTCTGTCGCTGGATTCGCGCACGGTCGGAGCTCCCGGTGATCATGCTGACCGCGCGCGGCGAGGAGGCTGACCGAATCGTCGGTCTGGAGCTCGGCGCCGACGACTATGTGACGAAGCCGTTCTCTCCGCGCGAGCTTGCAGCGCGAGTCCGCAGCGTTCTCCGACGATCAGCGCCGGCACAGCATTCCGACGAGCGCCTGACGTTCGGCGACATCGTGCTCGAGCGCGCGACCAGAGAGGCACGGAAAGGCGGCGGGGAGGTGCGTTTGACCGCGAAAGAATTCGACCTCCTCTGGTTCCTCGCGAGTCATCCGCGCCGGG
>JAOUHF010000176.1 GCA_029865325.1 Thermoleophilia bacterium | reverse complement strand
CTGGGGCACGTCGACGCCACCCGTGACGATGCGAAACGGCTCACCACCGGTGTGGTAGTCGACGGTGTGAATTCGCACTCCTCGACCTTAACGAGCTGAGCCCCCGAGGATCCGTCGTGGAGCGTGAACCCTCGGGCGCTCGGGAGTCGAGTACCGCTCCGACAAAACGCCGAGGCGGTGTGGTAGGTCGTCTTCTTCGCGGCGCGCGGGGACTGTCCTACTGGCCCGAGTCGTTCGAGTCAGCGGATTCCGGCCTTGCGCACAGTCGAGCCTACCGGCCGCGGAAGTTCGGAAGGCGCTTTTCGAGGAACGACTGAACGCCCTCGGAGAAGTCCTCCGACTCGGTGGCAGCCTGCTGAAGCGCGGCCTCCAGCTCGAGCTGATCTTCGAGGGACGCCGAGAACGCATGCTCGAAGAGCTGCTTCGTCATGGCAACTGCACGCGTCGGCCGCTCCGCGTACCACTCGGCGAGCTCGGCGACGCGCTTCTCGAACCCCTCGGCAGTGATGTCCTCGTTGACGAGCCCCCACGCGAGCGCCTCCGCGGCGCTCAGTCGCCGGTTGGAGACCATCCACTCGAAGGCCCTCGAACAGCCGAGAAGCCGGTTGATGAACCACGTGCTTCCAGCGTCGGGCACGAGCCCGATTCCGATGAATCCTGGCACGAAGCTCGCCTCGGACGAGGCGACCCGCACGTCGCACGCACATGCGAGCGAGAGCCCGGCTCCCGCACACGCGCCGTTGATCGCGGCGATGACCGGCTTCTCGAGCGCGCGGATCGCGCGAACGTTCGGGTGGTAGGTCTGCTCGAGCGCCTCGCGCACTCCGCCGGGGAACTCCTGGAACTCGCGCAGGTCCTGACCCGAGCAGAAGCCCCGGCCAGCGCCGGTGAGGACGACGGCACGCACGGCCGGATCGGCCGCCTCCGCAAGCGCCGCGGCAAGTCCGTCATGCATCGCTCGATTGATGGCGTTGTAGACCTCCGGCCGATTGAGCGTGATGGTGAGCACTGCTCCGGCGCGGGCTGTCAGCACAACGTCGGCCATGACCTCAGCCTACTCGGACTTCTCGCGCTCGAGGAACGCACGTACCGCGCCTTGCGCTTCCTCGCCGAGCATCGACATCGCGAGCCAGTCGCGTGCGTGGCCGACTGTCTGGTGCCATGCGAGGTCGCGCCAGACATTGAGCTGCTGCTTCGCGTAGCGCGTGGTCTGGGGAAGCTTCGCGGCGAGCTTCTCGACCCAATCGTCGACGATCGCGTCGAGCTCAGCTTCGGGAACCACGCGGTTGACCAAGCCCCAGTCGAAAGCCTGCGCAGCAGGGACCTCGTCGCAGAGAAACACGATCTCGCGCGCCCGCCGGTCGCCGACCATGAGCTGGAGCCACTGCGTGGCTCCTCCCGCGGGCACCGACCCATGCTGCAGCCCCACGTGGCGGATGAACGCCGTGTCCACCATCACCGAGAGATCGCACGCCATCTGGAGCTCGTTGCCTCCGCCGACCGCAATCCCGTTGATCCGGGCGATCGTCGGCTTCCCGATCTCTCGCAGTCGGTCGTGCATGTCCTTGAAGGCGCCGAACCACTTCCAGTACTCGGTCGGCCGGCCAAGGAGGTCCTCGCCCCATGAGCGGAGATCGGCGCCGACGCAGAACGCGCGACCGGTTCCCGTAATGACGACCGCACGGACGTCGTCGTCCCAAGACGCGTCCTCGCAAGCTCGCGCGATTTCTCGGAGCATCTGGAAGTCGAACGCGTTCAGGACGTCCGGCCGGTTCAGCCGGATCGTCGCCCGAGGCGGCGCCTTCTCGTAGACGATCGTCTCGAAGCCGAGCTCGGCAGGATCGCTCGGGTGCGGATGCTTCGGCTCAGTCACTCGACCGAGGCGAAGTGGACGGTGAACGGAATGCCCATCTCCATCGCATCCTTGCCCGTCTCCATGAATTCGGGCGTGCGCGAGGCGGCCCTGAAAGCGTCCATGTCCGGGAACTCCCACTCGGCGTAGTGCTTGAACTTAGGCGCGCCCAGCGGCGAGCCGAACACGTTGCCGTGCCGGAACGTGCCCCCCTTCACCCGGCGGCACAGCTCGGCGTGCTGCTCGAAGCGCTCCGGGACTGGCAGTTCCTCGTAGACGACGAACACTCGGATCACGTTGAGCTCCTTCCTCTCCTGGAGGTCCTGAGCGTATAGCGTCCGGCGGTGAGCTCGACTGCCTTCGCCGCCGTCCTCGCGTTCGCGGCGGGTCTCGGCGGCGCCGTACAGATCGCAGTTCAGGGAAGGCTCGGCGACCGGGTCGGGAGCCTCGAAGCCGTCACGACCGCTACGGTGGTCGGCGCCACGATCGCGATCGCCGCTCTTCTCGTGGCGCGCCGCTCGCTCGCCGGCGTCGGCGACGCGGTCGGCGGGCCCAAGTGGCAGCTCCTCGGCGGCGCGATGAGCGTGTTCATCGTCCTCGCCATCACCGTGGCCGGCCCGCGGATCGGCGTCGTCGCGACGACCGCGTTCCTCATCGCAGCCCAGTTCAGCGTCGCGGCGCTCATCGACCGGTACGGGTGGTTCGGCGTCGAGCGCGTCCCCGTGACGTGGCCGCGGGTCGTTGGCATCGCCCTGCTCGCGATCGGGGCGGCGCTCACGCTCCGGCGCTGACGTGAGCCGGCGCACGAAGGTATGGGTCGCGCTCGCGACCGTCTACACGATCTGGGG
>JAOUHF010000089.1 GCA_029865325.1 Thermoleophilia bacterium | reverse complement strand
GAACAGTTCGTCGACGGCGCGAGTCGAAATTGCGCTCCTGATCGCGTCGTTGTCGAGGAGCTCGGTGTTCGTGTCGGTGAACACCTGCGTGTTGAGCGCGACGCGATTGACCCATACCGCGAAGGAGCTGAGAAGCAAGAGGAGTCCGGCGGCGACGAGGACGGCCCAGACCGCTGTGGTGCGGCCTCGCCCCTGGCGTGGGGCGGGTTTGATAGGTGCTGTGGTTTCAGCGTTCATTTGGATCTGGAACCCTACTCCGTCGCCTCCGCGCCGGTCGCAGCACCGAGCGAGAACGCATCGTGGAGCGCCCGCACCGCCCGCTCGAGGTCCACGCGCGCAATCAGACACGAGATCTTGATGGGCGACGTCGAGATCAGCCGGAGGTTGATCTCCTCGTCGGCCAACGTGCGGAACATTCGCGCGGCGACGCCCGGATTTGATCGCATTCCCGCGCCGACGAGCGAGACCTTGCCGAGGTCGACGATCTCCTCGACCTCGATCGACCCGATCGATGTCTGTGCGCGCTCGAGCGCCCGGCGCGCCGCGGGCACGTCCTCCTGCGGCACGGAGAACGAGAGCTCCGCCGATCCGTGCCCGACGTTCTGGAGGATCGTGTCGACGTTGACCTGCTCAGTGGCGACCGCGTCGAAGATCGCCGCGGCAGACCCCGGTCGGTCCGGGATCTCACGCAGGACGAAGACGACTTCATCCTCCGAGTGCGTTACCGCAGACACGATCGCCTGCTCGAGCCCTTCGATGTCCTCGATCCGTGTGCCGGCCTCGTCCGAGAAGGTCGAGCGCGTATGAATCGGCACCTTCTGGCCGCGCGCGAGCTCCACCGCACGCAGCATCAGCACCTTCGCCCCGGACGCAGACATCTCGAGCATCTCCTCATAAGAGATGACGTCGAGCTTGCGTGCGTCCGGGACGATCCGCGGATCGGCGGTGAGCACTCCCGGCACGTCGGAGTAGATCTCGCAGGTGGCGCCGAGAGCAGCGGCCAGCGCGACCGCCGTTGCGTCCGTGCCGCCGCGGCCGAGCGTCGTCACGTCCATCGTGTCGCGCGAGAAGCCCTGGAAGCCGGCGACGAGAACGATCTTTCCGTCGTCGAGGGCCTCGACGATTCGGACCGGCGTGATCTCGCGAATCTTCGCCTTCGTGTGGACGGGGTCGGTGATGATCCCCGCCTGCGAGCCGGTGAAGGAGACGGCCTCGTGCCCGAGGTCGTGCACTGCCATCGCCACGAGCGCGCAAGCAATGCGCTCGCCCGTGGACAGGAGCATGTCGAGCTCTCGGGGATTTGGATGCGGGGAGACGTTGCCTGCAAGCTCGAGCAGCGTGTCCGTTGTGTCTCCCATTGCAGAGACGGTCGCGACGACCCGGGCGCCGCGCTCGCGTGCGTCCACGAGCCGCTGAGCGACGTGCCTGATCTTGTCCGGGTCGGCGACCGAAGAACCGCCGAACTTCATGACGACGGTCTCGGGAGTGGGGTCGGCTGCGGCGCTCATAGGTGGATTCTCACCACAACGAGGCTATCGTTGCCGCGTGGCTCCGAAAGTGATGCTCATCGGACTCGACTGCGCCGAGCCGTCGCTCGTCCTCGCGCGCTGGCGAGACGAGCTCCCGACGCTCTCGAGCCTCATGGATCGCGGCTCCTACGGTCGTCTGACCTCCGTCGTCCCACCGATCACCGTTCCCGCCTGGTCCTGCATGATGTCGTCGAAGACCCCGGGTGATCTTGGCGTCTACGGCTTCCGGAACCGCTCCGACCACACCTACGACGGCGGCTTCATCGCCATGTCGACGGCCATCAAGGAGCCGCGGCTGTGGGACTACGTGACGCGCGCTGGGGGTTCCTCGGTGGTGCTCTCCGTGCCGGGCACGTACCCGCCGCGGCCGCTGAACGGCGTCATGGTCGGCTGCTTCCTCACTCCCGGGCTCGAGAGCAAGTACACGTATCCCGCCTCGCTTCGAGACGAAATCGCCGACGTGGTCGGCGAGTACATCTTCGACACGAAGGACTTCCGTACCGACGACAAGGACTATCTCCTGGGCCAGGTCTACGAAATGACGAATCGGCGTTTCGCGCTGGCCGAGCACCTCGCAGAGAACAAGCCCTGGACCTTCTTCGCGATGGTCGAGATGGGGCCCGACCGCATGCACCACGGCTTCTGGAAGTACATGGATACAGAGCACCGAAAGCACGAGCCGGGCAACCCGTACGAAAGCGCGATCCTCGACTACCACCGCCACGTCGACGGGCTCATCGCCGGGTTGCTCGAGCGCGCCGACGAGGACACCGTCGTCTTCGTCGTCTCCGACCACGGTGCGAAACGCCTTGACGGCGGGATCAGGATCAACGAGTGGCTGCGGCGCGAGGGACTGCTCGCGACGCTCGCCGAGCCGGACGGTGTGTCGTCGCTGCGCGACGTAGGCGTCGACTGGCCCCGCACGACGGCGTGGGGGGAGGGCGGGTACTACGCGCGCGTCTTCCTCAATGTTCGGGGGCGCGAGCCCGAGGGCACCATCGCGCCCGAGGACTACGAGGCCGTGCGAGACGACCTCGCTCGCCGAATCTCGGCGATCCCCGATGACGCGGGGAATCCGATTCCGACCGTCGCGTACAAGCCGGAGGAGCTCTACGAAGAACCGAAGGGTGTTGCGCCGGATCTCATCGTCGTCTTCGGCGATCTCCTCTGGCGCTCCGTTGGCACGATCGGAGGCGACGAAGGGGTCCAGACGCTCGAGAACGACACCGGCCCCGACGACGCGAACCACGCGCAGGACGGCCTGTACATCGTCGCCGGTCCCAGGATCGAGGCCAGAGGGCGCGCGGACGCACATCTGCTCGACATCGCGCCGACGGTCCTCGAGCTCCTTGGCATCGTGGAGCCACCCGGAATGCGCGGCCACAGCCTGGTGCCTCAGCTCGCGGCCCCGATGAGGGCGTAGGCTCGGGCAATGAGCGACGACAACGTCTGGTCCGACGAGTGGGAGCCGAGCAAGGACTGGTCGGGCGGCGGCGGCCGCAGCAAGCGCCTGCCGCGCGGCGACGTCCTCGGGGCGAGCGTCTACGAGCTCGATCCTGGGAACTTCGTGACCTACCACTTCCACCACGGGGCGGAGGAGATGTTGATCGTCCTGCGCGGGCGCCCCACGTTGCGGACGCAGAACGGTGAGCGCGACCTCGCCGAAGGGGATGTCGTGTACTTCCCCGTCGGCCCCGCGGGCGCACACGCGGTGCGTAACGAGTCGGACGCTCCGATTCGCTTCGTGGTGGTGTCCGACCGCCCCAGTCCGGAGGTGGTCGAGTACCCCGAGCTCGGACAGATCACCGCGCAGGCTCGAACCGGCTCGCAGATGGGCGAGCGCCTCTGGCTGATCTACGACGTCCCGGCCAAGGACGCCTAAGCCGGACAGCCGTCGCTCCCAGCGATGCCGATGGTTCCCTGGAGGGGCCGAGGCTGCGCCGTCACTACAATCCGCCGCGCTGTGAACGTCGTCGTCTACGTCGCCGATGCGCTTCGGGTGGATCACCTCGGATGCTACGGCTCCCGCTACGTCAACACGCGCACGATCGACGAGCTGGCCACGAGCGGTGTCCGCTTCGATCAGGCGATCAGTGCCGCGCCCTGGACGGCGCCGTCCACTACGTCGATCGTCACCGGATTGAACGCTCACCATCACGGATACCTGCACTGGGATGCACAGCTCGACCCCACCACGGAGACGATCTTCCGCGCCTTCTCGGCGCACGGCTACCAGGTCGCGAGCTTCGTGTTCGACACGAACTACCTGTTCAAGGATCTCCCGGAGGCGAACGTCCGCGGAACGAGCGAGACGCTCGACGGAGCGTTCGAGTGGCTGCGGGCGAATCGCGGGCAGCCGTTCTTCCTGTATGTCCACAACTGGGCGACGCACATGCCCTACGACATCCTCCACGCCGATCGGAAGGACTGGCTCTCCGCCAAGCAGGAGGTCATCGACGGGATCCAGTCCGACTCCGCGTCCGCGCTCGAGTCCATGCGCGAGAGCTACCGAAAGGCCGTTGAGCACCAGTCGGAGGTGCTCGTCGCCTCGTTCCTCGAGGAGCTCGACGGCCTCGGTCTGCGCGAGAACACGCTTTTCGCCTTCCTCTCCGACCACGGCGAGTCGTGGGGCGAGCGCTTCGCCTCGAAAGAGGACGTGAAGGGCGTCTACCACATGCACGGCGCGACGCTCTACGACGAGATCGTGCACGTGCCGCTGATCCTCTCGGCTCCCGGCGCGATCGAGTCCGAAGTCGTCGACTCACAAGTGCGCTCGATCGATCTGATGCCCACTGTTCTCGATCTCGCGGGTCTTCCGGCCCGTGAGACCGACGGCGACTCGTTGATCCCGCTCCTGAACGGCAGCGAGGCCGAAGATCGCCCCGCGGTCATCGCCGGCACCGACATGGGCGCGCTTACCAAGCTCGCCGTGCGGGTACCACCTTGGAAGCTGATCCTGGACGTGGAGAGCGGGGAGGAGGAGGCGTACCGCCTCGACGTCGACCCCCGCGAGCTCGACAGCCGCCCTGCCGACGCGCTGCCTGAGCTCCGCGAGATCGTCTTTCGCGAGCTCGAGAGCGCCGAGCGGCACGAGCTGACCGAGGAGGAGGAGGCGACCGTGGCGAAGCGGCTTGCGGACCTCGGCTATCTGTGATGGCCCAGCTTGCAGCCTTTTACGAGCGGATGTTCTTCATCCGCCGCTTCGAGGAGACGCTTCTCGACCTCTTCTCGCTCGGCAAGCTTGTCGGGACGACCCACACATACATCGGGCAGGAGGCGAACGCCGTCGGCCTGATCGACCATCTCGACCCAGACCGCGACGTCATTTTCTCCAACCATCGCTGTCACGGCCACTACCTCGCGTTCACCGACGACGCGTTCGGTCTGCTCTGCGAGGTGATGGGCAAGGCGCCGGGCGTCTGCGGCGGCAAGGGCGGCAGCCAGCACCTGTGCAAGGGCAACTTCTATTCGAACGGAGTCCTCGGGAGCATCGTTCCCGTGGCCACGGGCATTGCGCTCGCGGAGAAGAAGAAAGGCACGGGCGCTGTCTCAACCGTGTTCCTGGGCGACGGCACGCTCGGCGAGGGCGTGACCTACGAGTCGTTGAACATGGCGTCGCTGTGGCAGCTCCCGGTCTTGTTCGTCGTTGAGAACAACCACTACGCGCAGTCGACACCCGTCGAGCTCGAATTGGCCGGCTCGATTGCCGCTCGCGGGGCTGCGTTCGGTGTGGAGACGGCCGAGCTCGATACGACGGACGTCGACCTGATCCACTCGGCTGCGGGTCAGGCGATCTCCCGCATCCGCGAGACGAGTGCGCCCTATTTCCTCGTTCTCAACACGTACCGCTTCAGCCCGCACTCGAAGTCGGACGATCAGCGCGACCCGGCAGAGATCGAGGAGCGGCGGACGCGCGATCCGTTGCTCATCGCCGGCGCCCGCCTCGCCGACGACGAGCGGAGCGCCATCGAAGCCCGGTGTGAGGACCGACTCGCCGAGATCGTCGAGGCTGCGGACGCTGCGCCTGCCGCAGCGCCGGAGGCTGCATGACCCCGCCTCCGAAGCGAGGTGTGCAGGCGCTGAACGAGGCGTTGCACGAGATCTTCGGAAGGCGCGATGACGTCTACCTCTTCGGTGAGGACATCCTCGATCCGTACGGCGGCGCCTTCAAGGTGACGAGTGGGTTGAGTGACGCGTATCCGGATCGCGTGATCACGACACCGATCAGCGAAGCCTCACTCTTCGGTGTCGCAGCCGGGATGGCGCTACGTGGGCAGCGGCCTATTCTCGAGATCATGTTCGGCGACTTCATCTCGCTCGGCCTCGACCAGGTCGTCAACAGCATCTCGAAGTTTCGGGAGATGTACGACGACCAAGTGACCGTGCCGATGGTCGTGCGGACGCCGATGGGAGGTCGGCGAGGGTACGGACCGACCCACAGCCAATCGCTCGAGAAGCTCCTTCTCGGCATCCCGAACATCTGCGTGGTGGCCGGGAGCGAGTGCCACGATCTCGGCGCTCTCCTCATCCAGGCGGTCGAGGACGAGCGGCCCGTGTTCTTCATCGAGAACAAGCTCATGTACGGCCGTGTGCTGCGCCGGCCCGAGGACGGTCACATCGCCGAGCTCGCGGTTCGGGAGAGCGACGGCCCGTATCCGGCGCTCACCTTCTCGGGGACGGACTTCGCCGAAGCGTCAGCGACGATCGTCACGTACGGCGGCATGCTCCCGGTGGTCCTCGACGCTGTCACCGAGCTGATTCTCGAGCACGAGATCTTCTGCGAGGTCGTCGCGCTCTCGCAGCTCCTCCCCATGGAGCTCGACACGGTTCTCGAGTCTGTCTCTCGCACTGGCGCACTGGTGACGGCCGAGGAGGGAACGCTCACCGGCGGCTTCGGCGCCGAGATCGCGGCGCGTGTGCAAGCCGCGGTTTGGAGCGATCTTCGCGCACCGGTACAGCGGGTCGCGGCCCGTGACGGGATCATTCCCTCGGCTCGTTTGCTCGAGGACGCGATGCTCCCGAGCGTCGACGACATCGTGGCCGCGGTCTCCGCGCTCGAAGGCGTGCGAAGCTAGACCCAATGCTCGAGATCGTTCTCACGCGCGAGGACGCGAACACGGAGTTCGCGCTCCTTGCGGAATGGCTGGTCGTGGATCGAGCCCAGGTGACGCAAGGCCAGCCGGTGTGCGTCGTCGAGACCACGAAGGCGACCGTCGAGATCGAGTCGCCGGGCGCCGGGACGATCGTCCAGCTCTTTCCCGAAAACGCGGAAGTGGAGCTCGGAAAGACGATCGCGTACGTGGCGGAGACCGCCGACGAGCTGGCGTCGATCGACGCTGAGCCGGCGGCGAAGCCAGCGCCCAAGCCCGCCGTGGGCGACCGCAAGGCGACGCGGAAGGCCGCCGAGCTTGCAGATCTCCACGGCATCGACCTCTCGGCGATCGACAAGCGCGGGTTCATCACCGAGAAGGACGTCGAGGAGTTGATCTCACGGCAGAAGGCATCCGAGCCGCCTGAGCAGGGACAGGCTCTCGCGGGCCTGTCGACGGAAGGCGTCACGCTTCCAGCCTCGTTCGACCTGGACGAAAGCGTCGGCGCTCTCGAGGCTGGCTTCCTCGCGTCGATCCGGGCCGACCCGGATTCGTTCCGCGCTCTTTCGTCGGACGAGAAGGTCAATGCGCTGCGTGACGCTGGAGCACACATCGGCGTCGGCGTCGATCTCGGCGAAGGCACTCTCGTCGTCTCGCCGCGGATCGTGATCGAGGACGGCGTGCGGATCGGACCGCGCGGGACTGTCGTCTGCGAGGAGGTCGTCGCGATCGGCGAGATCTCGCAGTTCGGCGCAGATCTCGAGCTGCGTTGCCGGCGTGCGTTTCTTGGCGCCGGAATCTGGGCGGGCAGGTCGATCCGGTTCGGCGGGGGCGGGCATCGCGACCCCTGGGCGACGTTGGCGGTCGGTGACCTCGCGTTCGTCGGCGACGAGGCGTTCGTCAACGTCTGCCGACCGGTGCTCATCGGTCGCGAGGTCTTCCTGACGATGCGCTCGATCATCGTCACCCACAACATCGGCCACTCGGTGCTCGAGGGTTTCGAGAACCGCTTCGCGCCTGTGGTGCTCGAAGACCGTTCGCAGGTGGGGCTCGCGGCGGTGCTCTACGCAGGCTGCCGGATCGGCGCAGAATCGATCGTCGCGTCGAACTCGTACGTCGTCGGAGACATCCCCGCAGGGTCATTCGCGATCGGCGTGCCCGCCAAGGTGACGGGCAAGTCGAGCCACGTGCTGTCCGGTGCCCGGCGGATCGAGACCGCGAGGCGGATGATCGACGACCTACACGAGCTGCTCGCGTTACGGGGACACGCCGTTTCCGCGATCGCCGATGGGGAGCCTCGCAGCTTCGAGGTCGAGGGGACGCACGTGTTCTTCATGCCGGCGTTTCGGGGCGCGGGCACGGCCCCGGCCGTAGTCTTGACGCTCGAGGTTCACGGCGAAATGGCGGACGGAGTCGCTGTCATCGATCTCGTCGGGAGACGGGTTCACGGGAGCGGCGGCATCGTCCTCGACTCGGTACGCGAGTTTTGCCGTAAGCGCGGCATCAAGCTCGAACCCGGCCCCTGGGCTTATCCGGGCGGTTTGCTCTGACCGAGTGATTCGGGGCTTTTGCCCTGGTAATTAGTGCCTCTCAGTACTAGGCTAGGTCGCCGAGGGAAGCGTCTCGAAGAGAGGCCGGGGTGTTCAGGAGATATCGGATCGTTGTCGGGCTCGTCGCGCTCGTTGCAGTCGCGTTTGCGGCGGCCTCGTCGGGACAGCCTGGAGGGCCGGCGGGTCCACCGGGCGGCTCGCCTCCGGGGCTCGACAAGGCGATCGCAGCGAAGGAGCGTCACGCGCAGCGACTCCTCGATAAGCCCGGGATCGCCGGGATCGGTGTCGGCGTCAACCCGGCCGGGAAGGCGATCATCAGGATCTACAAGGAGAAGCCCGACGTAGAAGATGTGCCGGACTCTCTTGACGGCGTCGACGTCCAGAGCGTGACCACGGGGATTCTCCAGGCCCGCGCACCGACCGACCGGTTTCCGCGCCCTGTACCGATAGGCGTCTCCTCGGGTCTCGTCGACGTCGCGACCGGGACTCTCGGTGCGCGCGTCACCGACGGCACGAACGTCTACGCGCTGTCCAACAATCACGTCTTCGCGGGAGTCAACACCGCGAACATCGGAGATGCGATCCTCCAGCCCGGGCCGATCGAGGACGGTGGAATCGACCCGGCCGATCGGATCGGGACGCTGGCCGACTTCCAGCCCATCAATTTCACGTCCGGGAGCACGAACACGATGGACGCGGCCATCGCGCTGACCTCGACGTCGGATGTCGGTACCGCCACGCCGGCCGACGGCTACGGGGCCCCCAGCCCGATCACGACGCCAGCGTTCATCGGTCAGGCCGTACAGAAGTATGGGCGAACGACCGGCCTCCAGCTCGGCACTGTCGTAGAGACCAACGTGACGGTGGACGTTTGTTACGTCTTCCTGTTCATCTGTTTCCAGGAGGCGAGGTTCGTCAACCAGATCTCTGTCAGTCCGGGCCCGTTCAGCGCTGGCGGCGATTCCGGTTCGCTGATCGTCACACAGGGAGCGAACCAACCCGTTGCACTGCTCTTCGCAGGTGGCGACGGGCTGACAATCGGCAATCCCATCGACACTGTGCTGCAGCGGTTCAACGTTACGATCGACGGCTCGCCTCCGCCCGACGGCCCGCCCAGCGCCCCCACCTCGCTCTCCGCGCTCGCCGGGGATGCCAGCGCCTCCCTCTCCTGGTCTGCGCCTACTTTCGACGGCGGCTCGCCGGTCTCGGCCT
>JAOUHF010000011.1 GCA_029865325.1 Thermoleophilia bacterium | reverse complement strand
GCGCTCTCGCGGTGATCGCCCGCCGCACTGCGAGAGCGCGCTGGGTCTCGGAGGCAACCCCTCGGGGATCCACGTCCGCGGCGACGTGCTCGAACAGGTCGTCGAACGTGCCGATCCGCCCACCGAGAAGAGCGGGCCTCCGCTGAAGCAGATCCCGCTCGACGCGTTCGATGTCGAGCCGGTTCGGGACGACGAGCCACGGATCTCGCTCGAGCACGTCGAGGTAGCGCTCGAGGAGCAGCGCAACCTTGCCGGCATGTGCCGGGCCAACGACGAGCGCGAGGCCCATTGATCCATCGTAGTCCCGGCTCTCAGCCCACCTTCGTATGCGTCAGTCCGCTCTGTGCAAAGAGCGAAGAACTTGGGTCCGCGGGATCGGCCCCCTGGACATGTTCCGGGGTCAGACCCCGGGTCTGACCCCGGAACTACGCGACCGCTTTGGGGCGCCGGCCTCGGCGGGCCACTGCCTGACCAGGCATCCCGGCCGCGCAGTCGTCACAGAGATCGGCCTGCTTCGAGCCGCGACGCGCGTCCGTGAAGTTGAGACGCATCACAGCACCGCGGCTTTCGGGCACCTCTCTACTGCACTTGTCGCATACGAGAATCGTCTTTCTTGCCATGTTTAGCCTCCTCTTCGTCTTCGCCTTTGTGAGCACACTAGGAAATGGAGAACACAAATGCAAGGGTAAAATACAGCGCGCTTATTCGATCGCATACGATCCCCGCGTGCGGACGATCGTCGTCCTCGAGGGTGACCAGACCGGGCAAGAGCTCCTCGAGGAGTCGCTGCGGGTCCTCTCGGCCGATGTCATCGGCGTCGAGCTCGGCTTTCCTCGCTTCGACCTTTCGCTCGAGAGGAGACGAGCGACCGACAATCGCGTGGTGTACGACGCGGCGACCGCGATACGCGAGCAAGGATTCGGGCTGAAGGCCGCTACGGTCACGCCCGAGGCCACCGGCGACGTGGGCTCGCCGAACCGGATTCTTCGGGAGGAGATCGGCGGGAAGGTGATCGTCAGAACTGGGAGGCGAATTCCGGGCGTCGTCCCGCTCGGAGGCGTGCATGCGCCCATTTCTGTCGTTCGAATGGCCGTCGGCGATGCCTATGGTGCGAAAGAGTGGCGGGAGGGCCAAGGCGATGACGAGGTCGCGCTGCGCACCGAGCGCATCGAGCGGCGAATCTGTCACGCGGTCGCCGAGTTTTCCTTTCGGGAGGCCGAGCGACTCGGTGCCAAGGTCTTCGGCGGACCCAAGTACACCGTGAGCCCGATCTACGAAGGGATGCTGAAGGAGGAGATGGACGAGGCGGCTGCTCGTCACCCCGACGTGCCCTACGAGCCGCAGCTCATCGATGCAACGTTCGCGCTGTTGATCTCCTCGAGCGGCGCCCCGCTGGTGATCCCGGCGCTCAATCGCGACGGGGACATTCTCTCCGACCTCGTGCTCCCTCTCTTCGGCTCGATCGCCGGGTCGGAGTCGCTTCTCGTCGCATTCGGGGACGACTACGTCCCGAATGCGCTCATGGCGGAAGCAGCACACGGGACGGCGCCGGCTCTCCAGGGGAAGGACGTCGCCAACCCAATGGCGATGATCCTCGCCGGCGCAGCGCTCCTTTCCCACGCCGATCAGGAGACCTGTCGGACCGCGGGACGCGCGATCCGAGAAGCGTGCCTGGAAGCGGTCTCGGAAGGAGTGCGCACCGCCGATCTCAACGGACACCACGGGACACGAGCATTCACGGACGAGGTAATCGGGCGCACCAAGACGAAGCTCGAAGTCTGGTCTTCGCTGTGACGGTTCACTCCGCGACAGCCTGGTCCTCGGCGTAGAGTTCGACAGGCCATGCGAGTCGCAGTCCCCAGGGAAACGGCTCCCGGCGAGCGTCGTGTGGCGCTCGTCCCCGAGACCGTCGCGAAGCTTCGTGCGACCGGCTTCGAGGTGAGGATCCAGCGCGGCGCAGGGACGGAGGCCGGATTTCCCGACGACGAATACGCCAACGCAGGCGCAGAACTCGTGGACGGCGCGGCGCTGACCTCAGGCGCGGACTGCATCGCGCGCGTTGCTCGACCCACGGCCGACGAAGTTCAGGCGATGTCCTCCGGAACCGTGCTCATCGGGTTCCTCGACCCGTTGACCGACGCAGATGGAATCGCACGACTGCAGCAGCAGGGGATCGTCGCGTTCGCCATGGAGTCGATCCCTCGCATCACGCGAGCGCAGTCGATGGACGCGCTCTCCTCGCAGGCGACGGTTGCGGGGTACAAGGCTGTCGTTCTCGCCGCCGATCGCGTGCAAAGGCTGTTTCCAATGCTCATGACCGCCGCAGGGACGATCGCTCCGGTTCGCGCGCTCATCATCGGAGCCGGAGTCGCCGGCCTGCAAGCGATCGCGACCGCACGGCGGCTCGGAGCCGTCGTCTCTGCCTTCGACGTCCGACCCGCAGTGCAGGAACAGGTGGAGAGTCTGGGCGCGGCATTCCTCGACCTCGGCGTGCGTACGGAGGAGACGGCCGGCGGCTACGCGAGCGAGCTGACCCCTGAGCAGCAAGCGAAGCAGCAGGCCGCGCTCGAAGAGCGGATTCCCGACTTCGACGTCGTGATCACGACGGCCGCGATCCCGGGTCGCCCGGCGCCGAAACTGATTCCGAAGAGCGCCGTCGAGCGCATGCGCTCCGGGTCGGTGATCGTCGACCTCGCTGCGGAGACGGGCGGTAACTGCGAGGCAACGGTGCCCGGTGAAGTCGTCGAGCGTGCCGGCGTAACCGTGATCGGCACCACGAACTTGCCCTCTCTGATGGCGTACCACTCGAGCCAGCTCTACTCGCGCAATGTCAGCGCGCTCCTCCTGCACCTCGCTCCGAACGGCGAGCTCACGCTCGACTGGGACGACGAGATCACCGCCGGCGCGTGCGTCACGAGACCGGTGAGCGGCGAATGACATCCTTGCCGCTCGTCATCGAGCTGACCATCCTCGTGCTCGCCGCGTTCCTCGGGTTCGAGGTCATCTCGAAGGTTCCGGCGATGCTCCATACGCCGCTGATGTCAGGTGCCAACTTCATCCACGGCATTGTCATCGTGGGTGCGATCATCGTGCTCGGCGGCGCCGACGACACGTTCACGAAGATCGTGGGGTTCGTGGCGATGGTGCTCGCCACGGCGAATGTGGTCGGCGGCTGGTTCGTCACCGATCGCATGCTCGGGATGTTCAAACGCCGGCCGGAGCCGAAGAAAGACGAGCGCTCGTGATCTCGGATCCGGACGTCGTCGGCCTTCTCTACCTCGTCACGATCGCCTGCTTCGTGATCGCGCTCAAGTTTCTCTCGTCCCCGAAGTACGCGCGGAAGGGGAACTGGGTCGGTGGCGCGGGAATGCTGGTCGCGATCGGCACGACGCTGCTGATCGAGGGGATCGGCAACTGGGCGCTCATCGTCGTCGGCGGATTGATCGGGGCGGTCGTCGGCGTCGTCGGCGCTCGCAACGTGCGGATGACCGCGATGCCGCAGATGGTGGCCATCTTCAACGGGGTCGGCGGCGGGGCCGCGGCACTTGTCGCGCTTGCCGAGTGGCACAACGAGGTCGGGCCCGCGTGGGACTCGACGACGTCGATCGTGCTCTCTGCGCTGATCGGCTCGATCTCCTTTGCTGGATCGATCATTGCTTTCGCGAAGCTGCAGGAGCTCCTGAGCGGGCGTCCGATCGTCTTCCCTGGCCAGAACATCGTGAACATCCTGGTGCTCCTGGCCGCAGCCGGGCTCGGGATCGCTGCCATTGCGGGCCTTCACGAGCAGTGGGTGCTCTGGGCGCTCGTCGCTTTCGCACTGCTCTTCGGCGTGATGTTCGTGCTTCCGATCGGCGGCGCGGACATGCCCGTTGTCATCTCGCTCCTGAACGCGTTCACAGGAATCGCGGCATCGGCCACCGGCTTCGTGCTCGACTCGACCGTTCTGATCGTCTCGGGGATGCTCGTCGGCGCGGCGGGCACGCTGCTGACGCTGTTGATGGCGAAGGCGATGAACCGCTCGATCGCCAACGTTCTCTTCGGCGCGTTCGGACAGGTTCAGACCGGCGCCGGAACAGCCCGTGCCGACGACGGCCGTACCGTCCGCGCGACCACGGCCGAAGACGTCGCCGTGCAGCTCTCGTTCGCGCGCAAGGTCATCGTCGTCCCGGGCTACGGGATGGCGGTGGCGCAGGCGCAGCACGACGTTCGCCAGCTCGCGGACATCCTCGAAAGCCGCGGCGTCGACGTCAGATACGCGATCCACCCCGTCGCCGGCCGCATGCCGGGCCACATGAACGTCCTGCTCGCGGAGGCGAACGTGCCGTACACGCAGCTCTCCGAGATGGACGAGATCAACCCCGAGTTCGCACAGACGGACGTCGCGCTCGTGATCGGCGCAAACGACGTGACAAATCCCGCGGCGCGAAGCGACGCGGGAAGCCCGATCTACGGGATGCCGATCCTGGACGTCGACAAGGCCGCGAGCATCATCGTGCTCAAGCGCTCGATGAACCCCGGATTCGCCGGGATCGACAACGAGCTCTACCTCGATCCGAAGACGACGATGCTCTTCGGGGACGCGAAAGAGTCGATCCTCAAGCTCATCTCCGCCGTGAAGTCGACGTAGTTACGGCGTCCGCCGCCTGAGCGTCCCCGCGCCGAGCGCGAGCGCCAGCAGCGTCACCCCGACGACAACGAAGACATCCAACGCGAACCGCGGACCGAGTGGTGTGGTGCGCGCGGCACGCGCGAGTGCGTCGTAGGCGTACGTGAAGGGCATCAGGGCAGAAAGCCACTGCAGCCATTCGGCCATGGCCGCGCGCGGCACGAGCAACCCGCAGAGAAGGATCTGCGGGAGGATGAACGCGGGCATGAACTGCACGGCCTGGAACTCGGTGCGCGCGAACGCGCTCGAAAACAGCCCCATCGCCATGCCAAGCACGGCGTTCGCAATCGCGAGCGCAACAACGAGGAGCTTCGAGTGACCTACCGACAGGTCGAGGAGACCGAAGCCGACGAACGAGACGACGGTCGCCTGGACTGCGGCGACTGCGGCAAACGCGATCCCGTATCCGAGGAGGACGTCGAGCTTCGCAATCGGCAGAGTGAGCAGACGCTCAAGCGTCCCCGAGGTGCGCTCGCGCAGCATCGTGATCGACGTGACGAGAAACATGCTGACGAGCGGGAACAGGCCGAGAAGCGGCACACCCACGCGCTGGAACGCCTCCGGTCTGCCGGCTAGGACCTGGTCGACCAGGAAGACGAGCACGCACGGCACGACGATCAGGAGAGCGATCGTCCGCGGATCACGGCGGAGCTGCGAGATCACCCGCGAAGCGGTTGCCAGCGTCGCCGTCCGGGTACTCATCCGACGCCCTCGACCAAGCGCAGGAACGCGTCGTCGAGGTCAAAGGTGCCCGTTCGTCGGCGCAGCTCGTCCGGCGTCGCGGTGGCCAGGACCAGCCCTTCGCGAAGCAGGACGAGCGTGTCGCAGCGGGCTGCCTCGTCCATCACGTGGCTCGAGACGAGCAACGTCGTTCCCGCCTCGGCCAGCTCGTGGAAGAAGTCCCAAAGATCGCGCCGAAGCACCGGGTCGAGGCCGACAGTGGGCTCGTCGAGGACGAGGAGCTCTGGACGATGGAGAAGCGCCGTCGCCAGCGAGACACGCGCGGTCTGGCCACCCGAGAGCGTGCCCACGACCTGGCCCGACTCTGGGGTGAGCCCGACGCGCTCGAGAACGTCCTCGACCCGGTCGCGGCCGACGGACACGAGGCGCGCGAAGTACGTCAGGTTCTCGAGGACGGTGAGGTCGTGGTAGACGGACGGTGCCTGCGTCACATACCCGAGACGCCGGCGAAGATCGGGATCACCGGCTGGGCGGCCGAGAACGTCGACGTCTCCCGCCGCAACGATCTGGACACCGACGATCGCGCGGATCAGCGTCGACTTGCCGCTCCCACTCGGCCCGAGCAGCCCGGTCACGCAGCCGGCCGCGATCTCGAGGTCGATGCCGCGCAGCACCGGCCGTCCACCGCGTATGACGTCGAGACCGTTTATCGAGATCGCAGTTGGCATCTGCACAAGTCAAACAGAGCGGTAGGCTCGGCGCCCATGATCCCGTTCTTCCGGGCAGCCGACGTCGAGCGTGCCGTGTCCCCGCACGAGGCGTACGACGCAGTGCGGGAAGCGTTCATGGCCTACGCGCGCGGGGAGTGGGCGATGCCGCCGAAGGTGTACGTCACCAACTACCCCGCCGGCGACTTCCGGGCAATGCCGGCGATCGGTGGCGGATACGCGCTCCTGAAGTGGGTGACCTCGTTTCCCGGGAACCCCGCCCGCGGCCTTCCGACGGTGACTGGGCTCGTCGTTCTCTCGGACGCCGACGACGGGCGGCTGCTCGCCGTGCTCGACGCAGCGGCGGTCACGGCGCTGCGCACCGCGGCCGCAGGCCTGCTGGCCGCGGACACGTTGTGTCGACCCGAAGCCTCGTCGTACGCCGTTGTCGGCTGCGGGGTGAACGGCGCCGAGTCGGCGCGCATGCTCGTCGCGCATGGGGCCATGCCGATCGTCTGGGATGTCGACGAGGATCGCCGGCGGCTCGTCGCCGAGCGCATCGGAGGCCGCGCTGCAGCGAGCGCTGCGGAAGCACTCGCGTGCGAAGTGGTGCTCACGGTGACTCCGGGCGCGGATCTGCTCTACGACGCGGGCTCGCTCGAGCCCGGCCAGCACGTCTCGCTGATGGGCGCCGACGGCCCCGGGAAGGCGGAAGTCGCTATCGAAGAGCTTCTGCGCTCTCACCTCTTCTGCGACGACTGGGAGCAAGCGAGCCACGGCGGAGAGCTCGCAGGGGCGGTGGCGGCCGACGCCGTTGCCCGGACCGACGTCACCGAGCTCGGCGCCGTGCTGATCGGCGATGAGGACGGACGCCGAAGCGCAGGCGACATCACGCTCTTCGACTCGACCGGCCTGGCGATCCAGGATCTCGCGATCGCGAAGGCCGCCTACGCGAAGGCGTCCGAGCTCGAGCTGGAGACGATCAGCCTGTAGCGGCGAGGTTTGCCTCGCCCGGCGACAGCAAGCGGCCGGGCGCGAAAACCTCGAGCAACGGATCCGATTCGCCAAGGATCGCTCGTGCGACGAGCCGCCCGCAGGCGAAGCCGAGCACGTTCCCGTGTCCCGAGTAGCCGCCGGCGACCCAAACGCCCTCCTGGTCCGTAACGCGTCCGACCACGGGAACGAAGTCGAAGACCATCCCGAAGATCCCGGCCCAGCGGTAGTCGACGCGGAGGGGGCGCCCGAGATGCGATTCGACAAAGCGGTCGAGTGCGTCCTGCACGACGGGCGTCGTAACGTCGTCCGCTGTGAACTCGGTATCGAGCGACACATCCCTGAACCCGCCCGCAACGATGCGCCCGTCCGGGGCCTGATGCCAGTAGTCGAAGCCGTGCCGGCCGTAGTGCGGAACCTCGAAGAGTCGCTCCTCGATCGGCTCGGTGGCGATGACCTGTCCTCGGGTCGGGACGATGAGCCCTTCGAGCTCGCCGAGGAGACCACTCGGATAGCCGTCGGTCGCCACGACCACCGTCTCTGCCTCCGTCTCTTCTGCCGAGTGGACTCGCGTGTGCTCGCGGATCTCGACCCCGGCACCGGCAGCGCGAGCCGCAAGGCGCCGAACGAGCCTGGCGGGTTGGAGAACGCCGTCCGGAGGATGAAAGATCGCGCCGGTGTAGCGTCCCGCGCTTGAGGCCGGCAGCTCATCGCGCCACTCCACGGCGAAGCCACCAGAACGGAGCGCCTCGTACTCGACAAGGAGCTCCTCGCGTTCCTCCTCGTCGACCGCAAGCCGCAGGCTTCCGGTCGGCCGGAAAGCGTCGCCAGCCAGCGCCGCCAGCTTGGTTAGCTCGGCCTCGGTCCAGCGCCAGAGCGCGGCGGTTTGCTCGCTCCCGATCGACTCCGCGAGGACGGGATACGGTGCCGAGCCGCCTCGCAGCGCGAACCCTCCGTTGCGACCACTCGCTCCACCGGCGATCTCGCGAGCTTCGTAGAGCCGCACGCGAAGACCAGCTTCGGCAAGCGCCAGAGCGCACGAGCAGCCCGTGATCCCACCGCCGACGACCGCGACTTCGGGTGCGCCATCGAGCCGAACGACGGGAAGTGGATCGTGAGGCTCGGCGAGCCAGTAGGAGACGGCGGTCATCGCGAAGCGATCCTAGTGGTCATCCCACGATCGGCTGAGCGCCTCCGCTCGCTCGATTGCAAGGAGAAGCAGCCGCGCGGGCTCGCCGTCGAACCACCAGCGATCTGCAGGCTCCATCGCGTCCAAGATCCGGGAGCAACTGATCGAGTGGTGCATGAGCGCGAGCGGATGCGCGCACGCGGCCAGGGCCAGCAACTCTCCCATCGGCGCCGTATCGGACCAGACTTCGAGGTACGCGTTCAGCACCGCACCTCGTGACTGCTCGTCGTCCACTCGCTCGAGGTAGGTCAGGAGGTCGAAGAACGGGTGCGAGACACATGAGTCCGACCAGTCGAAGATGCGCACTCCCTCGTCTGTCGCCATCACGTTCCACGGATGCAGCTCGCCATGTACGAGCGTCTCCGGCACGGCTCCGGCGCCGAGCTCCGCGGACGCACGGACAAAAGTCGGCAACGAGGCTTTCAGTCGAAGCCGATCCTCGGACGAGAGTTCAACAGCGTCGAATCCTGCCGCCAGGTCGCGCTCCAGTGCCTGCAGAGTTCGGTCGTGGACACCGAGGGAGAGGAGCTCGGCAGCACGTCCGATCCACGCCTTGTGGATGCTCGCGGCCGCTCGGAGCCCCTCACCCCACCGGCTTAGGTCCTGATCGCCGATCAACGTGCCTTGAAGCTCCCGCATGAGCATCCAGCCGCGGCTCTTGTCGATGGCGAGGAGCTCGGGCATGAGAGTCGGATGCCGCGCCGAGAGCTGCGCGGTCACCGCAGGCTCGTGCCCGAAGATCGGGAAGACGGCCTTGAAGAACACCTTCCCGCCATCCGTCTCGAGACGAAGAACCGACGAGAGCGGCCAGTGCCCGACGACTTCGAGGTCCCCCGTCGGCCGCAGGCCGCAGGCCGTCGCTGTCTCTCGAATCCAGAGCGAGGCCTGGGCGAGCCAGCCCGGCCGCGACCACGAGGGTCGGGCATCGGGAACGGGCGCGCCGAGCTGCTCGGCTATCCATCGCTCTACATCGCCGGCGAGCTCAGGCGGAGCGAGGGCAGCAACATCGGCACGATCGAGATCGGACCAAGACGTTCCGACCGGTGGGCTCCATGCGCCTGACGGAGCATCGAACTCGTGGAGACTGCCGATCGGCTTGCGGCCCTCGTCGAACAGCACCCGCGCGAGGCGGAGATACGCGGACTCGAGACCTAGCTCCCGGCGGACGCTCTCGACCGCTCCGGGCGCACCAGGTCGTCCGCGGACATGCGGAAGCGTCGGTGCATCCGTATCGGTACGGGCAAGCAGCGCTTGTCCGGACGCATCCGGCACGAGCACGTAGTGATCGCGCTCCTCTTCCACGTCGGAAGACGATCCTAGACTGCGGCTCGGTACACCCCGTCTTCGAGTGTGATCCGCCCGGCGAGCTCGAGCTCCATCAGCGACGCCGAGAGTGGCGCCGACTCGATCTCCGCTGCGTGCGCGATCTCGTCTGCGGTACGTGGGCCGTCCCCCAGAAGCGCGAGCACCGCCTGGGCGGTTGCGCTCAGGTCCGTGTGCGACGGCCGGACCGGCAGGAGGTCGAACAGCTCGAGAACGTCACCGGCGCACGTTGCGGGAATCGCGCCAAGTCGGAGAAGTGCGTTCGTTCCTGCCGAGAGTGAGCTGGTGATCTCGCCAGGCACCGCGAACACGTCTCGCCCCTCCTCCAACGCGAAGTCCGCGGTGATGAGGGCGCCGCTGCGCTCTCGCGCCTCCACGACGAGCGTGACCTCACAGAGACCGGCGATGATCCGATTGCGAGCCGGGAACCGCCACGGCGCCGGTTCGACTCCTTCCTCGTACTCCGAAACGATCAGCCCCCGCTCGCCGATGCGGCTCGCGAGCTCGGCATGGGCAGCCGGATAGTCGCGGTCGATACCACAGCCGAGGACCGCAACCGTCATGCCACCAGCCTCGAGTGCCCCTCGGTGCGCTTCTCCGTCGATACCCCGAGCCATCCCGCTCACGACGACGAGACCGGCAGCTGCGAGCTCGCGCGACAGCGACCGAGCAACAGAGCGCCCATAGGCCGAGCAGGCACGAGCACCGACGATGGCGACGGCAGCACGAGTGAGTAGCTCCAGCTCCCCGTCGCCGCGAACGTACAGCTGCGGAGGCGGATCGTGGATCGCGCCGAGCAGAGGTGAAAACGCACTGTCGCGAGGGCGAAGTCGACGGATCGCGGAGCGCGTCATGCTGCAGCAAGGTCACCGGGTATCCGGTACGAGAGTGCTTCGGCGACGTGGGCAGGCTCGACTTCGCGCGCGCTTGCCAACGCCGCGATCGTCCGCGCCACGCGCGCGACTCGCACGCGCCCCCTCCCGGAGAGAGGTAGCCGGTCGACCGCGCTCGAGAGAAGCTCCGACGCGGCATCTGTCCTGCGCGGAAGCGCCGTTCTGAGACGCTCTCGCGCCGCGACGACGCGCTCGCGCACGTCAGCTGACGATTCCCCGGGTGCGGCTGCGAGCTCCGCCGCTCGCGGTCGTGGCATCGATACGGCGAGGTCGAAGCGATCGAGGAGCGCCCGAGAGAGCTTCTCCCGGTACGCCGACAGCCGCTGCGCCGTGCAGCCGCACTCGACAGCAGGATCACCCCGCCCGCCGCAAGGGCACATGTTCATCGTCCCGACGAGCTGAAAACGTGCCGGAAAGAGTGCGTGACCGCCGACTCGGGAGACAGCCACAACACCGTCCTCGAGCGGCTGCCGTAGCGCCTCGAGCACCGAGCGCGGGAACTCCGGGAGCTCGTCGAGAAGCAAGACTCCGCGATGGGCGAGCGAAATCTCACCGGGACGAGGGCTTGATCCGCCACCCACAACCGCAGGTGCGGATGCTCCGTGATGCGGAGCGCGAAACGGTGGCACCGCCACGAGCGGTCGGTCGGGCGGCAGAAGACCCGCAACAGAGTGGATGCGCGTCACCTCGAGGGCCTCCGGACGCGTGAGCGGCGGGAGAATTCCGGGCAAGCGCCGGGCGAGCATCGTCTTCCCGGTGCCAGGGGGGCCAGCGAGCAAGAGGTTGTGTGCACCGGCAGCAGCGATCTCGAGCGCGCGGCGCGCACGCTCCTGACCGCGCAGGTCCGCCAGGTCGGGAGCCGAAGATCCCTCGAGCACATCGTCGGACAGCGGCTCGAATGCCGGTGCCTCGATCTCACCGCGGAAGTACGCAACCACCTCGGCCAGGTGGCGGACTGGAACGGGCTCGATACCCGCGAGCGCCGCCTCCGCGGCCGACTCCGCAGCGCAGACCATACGGTGGAGCCCAGACCGCCGGACGCCCTCGGCCACCGCGAGCGTGCCGACGACAGCGCGGATTCGCCCGTCCAATGCGAGCTCACCCACGGCGGCGTGCTCTGCAAGACGTTCCGGCGGGAGCTGGCGCGTCGCCGCCAGAACCGCGAGGGAGATCGGCAGATCGAAACCCGACCCTTCCTTCCGCAGGGCGGCAGGAGCCAGATTGACTGTTATCCGGCGGTTGAGTGGCCACTCGAGTGAAGCGGACACGACCCCGCTTCGGACCCGATGCTTCGCTTCCTGACAGGCCCGGTCCGCAAGCCCGACGATTGCGAACCCGGGTACGCCGGGCTGCAGATGGGCCTCGACCTCCACCTTTCGCGGCTCGAGGCCGACGAGTGCATGAGTGACCGCGCGTGCAAGCACGCCTGCGACCGTAGGCGCGAAGGCGTTACACGGGGGTAACGCCTTCGCGCCGAGAGTGCTACAGGTCGATCAAGGCGTGTAGCAGAGGACGTGCACGGTGAACGTGCTCGAGTTCCCGCTGTCGTTCAGTCCCACTGCGAGGAAGCCGATGACTTGGTTCTGTGCGTTGAGCTGTGGCTCGAGCTCGCCAGTCATGAGCTCGCGGCCCAAGGCGTCGTCGCTCCACGACGTCCCGCCGGAGATCGCTCGTTCGTTCCCGTCGCACAACCGTGTGACGCGCCCGCTGTTGTACGCGCCGTTCTCCGCCGTGCCACCGTCGACGTTGACCGACGACGTCCGGACCGTGATCGCGCCGATGACGCCGGCCTTGCCGGTAGCACCGGTAGCGCCGGCTGCGCCCGCGGCTCCCGCAGGTCCAGCTGGTCCTTGCGGGCCAGTCGGTCCGGCGGGCAGCTGACCTGGCGCGAAGTCGGACCGAAGGAGCGACCTGTTCGCAACCTTCCGCGAAGTGATCGCGTTGTTCCTGATCTTCGCGTTGGTGACTGCGCCGTTCTTCAACTGAACAGGCCCAACGCTGTTCGCGGGCAAGCGGGAGGCGGCAATGCCCGTCCCGCCGAGCGCCACCAGCAGTGCAAGGCACGCAACGATCATCGCCGGCGAGGGCCGGCGCAGGAGCTTTCTCATGTCGTTCCCCTTTCGGTAGCTCTGAGGCCAGGCTACCCCGGCTTCCGGCTGAACACCTTCCGAGAGACGAGGTTCTTACGCTTCCCTTACCGAAACCAGGATCGACTCGAAGTACTCGCCCGCACGACGCCCGGTGCGGCGATTGACGTGCCGTTCGAGACGATCGACCTGCCGCAGCCCGCTCCGGTCAAGGATCTCCGAGTAGAGCCCGCGTCGATCGTTGACAACCACGACGACGGGCGCTCCGGGCGCCAGCGTCACTGCACAGCGCCGAAACACGTCGGAGATCCCTTCCACGTACGCCTCGAGTGCAATTCGGCTGGTCCCTCGAGCCGCGGCGCCGAGCTCCCGCTCTCGCCGGTCGTCGAGACCGAGCAGCTCGTAGGCGTAGCGATGCTGCTCGTGGTAGTCGATGAGACCGGGATACGGAGGCGAGGTGATGATCCCGTCGAAGCTCCCCGCGAGCTTGATCTCGCGGGAGTCCCCGTGGAGCACCTGAGCCTCTCGCGACCGGTCCCGGACGCGCTGGAACTCCTTCAAGCGCCCGAGCGTATCGAGGAGGTAGCGGGAGAGGAACTTGTTCGCCTCCTGTACTGGCGAGCAGGTCCGGCGATGCTTGTGACACCAGTACGACTCCTCCTGAGGAGAGCTCGGGAACTCGAGATCGAAGTGCGTGACCAGCCGTGCAGAGCGCGCGGCCCGAGCGAGAACGACGCGAAGGACGTCGGCATTCTCGTACTCGGCAATGAGGGATCGAAAGTGGAGCAGCTCGGCGGCAGCGTCAGACGCGTACCACTCCTTGACGTAGCCGTGTGCGTGCCGCCGCGATCGTCCGAGGTGAGAGAGCGCGTCGCGAAGCTCCGTCTCGAGCAGGAATGTGTCATAGCGCGCCGTCTTCACGCGCATGAGCAGCGCGTTGAAGGAGGCGATGTCCACGCCGACCGCGTCGTATCCGGACTCGAGGGCCTGCACGAGGGTCGTACCGGACCCCGCGAATGGATCGAGAACGCGCCCGCCGGGTCGAACGTAACGCCCGAGCAGAGCCTCGACGAGCTGAGGAACGTACTTGCCGAGGTACGGGTGCAGCCGATGGACGTGCTTGGTTCGCTCTCGCTCGGGAAGCTCAGCCTCGGTCCACGAGAGCTGGAGATCGTCGGTGAGGTCCTCGTAGAGAGCGGCCTGCGTCGATGCCATGCCTACTCGTTCGGACCGGCACGATCCGATCCTGCCCCAATGAACTCGCGACCGGAATCCGTGCGAGCGGATTCCGGTCTTGCGTAGGGCCGGCCTACCGCACTCGCTCTCCGAGCGTGTCGGACACGAGCTCGCCCAGATCCATGCTCGCGGCTGCCTCACGCGCAGCTGCGAGCTCCTGGGGGTCGAGCTTTGCCTCGAGGTCGTCGAGGGTCGGCCCTGCCACCTGCCGGTACGTCGCGGGCATCGCCTCGTGTCCCAGAGAGAAGAACAGCACCTCGGCCGCGCGCCGCTCGTCTCCTTCGCGGGCCGACAACACGCCTACTCCGCTGAGCGCGTGTAGGACGAGTGACGTCGCCTGCATCTCCCACGCAAGTCCGAGCGCCCGGCGAAGGAACTCCCGCGACTCGTCGAACCGGCCGAGGGCCGCCGCAGCGAAGCCGAGCCGGCAGAGCGCGGCCGTCATTCCCCAGCGATGGTTCGCGTTTTCGAAGCCCGTGTACCCCGCGAGCCCATGCCGCATCGCCTGCTCGTAGTCGCCGAGGCAGTACGCGCTCATGCTCGCCCGGCTCAGCGTGTAGCCCGCGCCGCCTTGATCACCGGCCCCGGCGAAGAGATCGCTGGCCTCGAGATGGACTTCGATCGCCCTTGCGAAGTCGCCTTCGGCATCGGAGAGCAGGCCGAGCTTGCTCAGCGCGTAGGCCAAGAGGAGCGGCTGGCCCGCGTCGCGCGAAAGCTCGTACAACTCTTCGAAGGCGTCGCGGGCACGCTCGAGGTCGTCGACGAGCAACCGCACGAAGCCGAGCCAGGAGAGCGCAGCTCCTTTCCAGAGCCGATCACCTACCGCGTCCGAGATCTCGACTGCCTCCTCGAGATGCAGCGCCGCGTCCGGATAGACGTCGCGATACGTCTCGGCGATCCCGAGCGCGAGCAGGCCGAGCCCGAGCTCACGCCGAAGCGCTCGCTCGCGAAGCACGGGAAGGCATGCAGTCGCCACCTGCTCCGGCCCCTCTTGATGGCCGAGATCGATCCATGTGCCGGCCTGCTGAACTAGGACGGCGAGCTGAGCGTCCGTGGCACGCGACGGGTCGAGCCGGATGTCGTCCGTCACGCCCGCGACGTCTGCAAGGCGATCGAATGTCTTCGCTCCGTCGAACTCGCCGTGGACGAAGAAGAAGACGCGCAGCCGCCAGAGAACCTCGCATCCCTCGTCGTCACCCCAGCGAGTCACGGCCCACTCTGCCGCCAGCCTCACGTTGTCGAGCTCGCGCCGTAGCTCGTCGCGCCCGTCGACCATTCGCGGCCCGAACAGCGTCTCCATCTGATCTCCGAGGAGACCGAGGTAGTACCGCGCATGACGTTCAGACGCCTCCTCGAGCTCTTGTGGATCCTCGCCGAGGTGTTCCGCCGCGTACTGCCGCAGCAGCTCGTGGAGCTCGAAACGGCCGAGCTCGGTCCGACGCACAAGCGACTTGACGACGAGATCGTGGATCTGGGCGAGCCCGGATCCGGTGACCGCAGCGGCGGCTTCGCGGGTGAAGCCGCCGCGAAACACCGACAGCCGCGCAAAGACGTGGCGCGCGTCGTCGGAGAGAAGCCGCCACGACTGGTCGAAAGCAGCGCGCAGGCTCCGGTGACGCTCCGGGACGTCGCTCATGGACGTCTCCAGGAACCCGAGGTTCGCGTCGATCTCGTCGGCGATCTCGCCGCACGAGAGCATGGACACCCAAGCCGCCGCGAGCTCGATGCCGAGGGGCATCCCGTGCACGAGCGCGCAGATGCGCTCCACCTGTCGAAACTCGTCATCGAGCGCGAACCCCGCATCCACTTGACGCGCGCGCTCGACGAACAGGCGCGCGGCCGAGCTCGCCACCGCGTGGCCGTTCCCGTTCGCGAGCTCGAGCCCCTCGAGGTCGAGCACCCACTCGCTCTGCACCTGGAGCCGCTCCCGCGACGTCGTCAGCATCTCGACGCCCGGGGCGTGCTCCACGATCTCGGTGAGGAGATCTCGGGCATCGAGCAGGTGCTCGAAGTTGTCGAGCACGAGCAACGCTGCTCGCTCTCGCAGGTAGTCGACAAGCTGGTCGCGTGCTGGAGTCGCGCTGTGGGCCGTGTCGACCTGGAACTGGAGGCTGTCCGCGACCGCGGGCGCGAGCAGGTCGGGTACCGAGACACCGACGAGCGGGACGAAGTGAACGCCGTGCTGGTAGCGGTCGATGCGTCGAGCTGCTGCCTCGAGCGCCAGCCTCGTCTTGCCGACGCCGCCGGGCCCGACCAGCGTGAGCAAGCGGCAATCCGGATCGTCCAGCATGTTGTCGATCGACCCGAGCTCGTCTCCTCGGCCCACAAAGGACGTGCGCGGGGCGGGAAGGTTCCGCATGCCGGCCTCGAGCGTCTTCAGGGGCGGAAACTCCGACGGTAGCCCGTCGATCTCGAGTTGGAAGATCCGCTCGGGAGCGCTCAGGTCCTTGAGCCGGTGCGGGCCGAGATCGCGGACGTCCGCGTCGACGAGCGCCCGCGTAGCCTGGGAGAGCAGGACCTGACCCCCGGAGCCGACGGCCGCGATCCGCGCGCCTTTGTGGACGTCGAGGCCGACGTACCCCTCCTCGGTCACGCGCGGCTCCCCGGTATGCATCCCCATCCGAACCTTGATCAGGCCCTCAGCCAGCGCCAGCTGAGCGTCGACGCTGGCCGACAGTGCATCCGTCGCCCGAGCGAACGCCACGAAGAACGCGTCGCCCTGAGTATCCACCTCGACGCCGTCGTGGGCAGTGAACGCCCCCCTGAGGACCCGCCGATGCTCGTGGAGCGCGTCTGCGTACGCATCGCCGAGCTCGTGCAGAAGCCTCGTGGATCCCTCGACGTCCGTGAAGAGGAAGGTGACAACGCCGGTCGGGAGTGCGAACGTCACGAGCCCATGATCCCGCCGTAGGAGGTCCGTGTCCAGCTAGGCGAGTGGGACACGCTCCACACGTCGACCCGTGACGCCTGCCGCCTCGAACACGAGCTCGAGCTCTGCGAGCCCAGGATGCTTGGACAGCCATGCCTGTGCTCCGGCGTGTACGCGCCTCACCTTCTCTGCGTCGATCATCTCCAGCGGATGCCCGAACTCGGCGCCGCTCTTCTCCTTCACTTCGACCATGAGCAGCCGGCGCCCGCGGCGCAGCACGAGATCGAGCTCGTACCGGCCGACACGCGCGTTGGCGTCGAGGAGACGGTAGCCGCGAAGACGATAGTGGCGGAGAGCGCGCCGCTCGCCGCGGTTCAAGCAGCCTCGTAGCAGGCGGCCTGGAACGAGCGCCGGTGAAGCTCCGATGGCCCGAACGCGCGGACAGCCCGTGAGTGCGCGGGCGTGATGTACCCGACGTGAGAGACGAATCCGTACCGTGGGTAGAGGGCGTCCAGACGACGCATCACGCGGTCTCGGATCACCTTGGCCACGATCGACGCGGCCGCGATCGACGCGCTGCGAGCGTCTCCGTCGACGATCGCTCGGTGCGGTGGCGCCGTAGGACCGAGCCGGAAGCCGTCGACGAGGCATGTGTCTGCGGGCGGATGCAGATCACCGAGAACTGCACGCAATCCTGCGAGGTTCGAGCGGTGGAGCCCGGACCGGTCGATCTCGCCCGATGGAATGACGCGCACGCTGATCGCCGATGCACACGCAGCGACGGATTCGAACAGGACTTCGCGCTCTTCGGGTGAGACCTGCTTCGAGTCGTTGAGCGCAGCGAGCGGCCGAACGCGCGCGCCTCGCAGTAGCTCATAGTCGAAGAGCACACCAGCGACCACGAGAGGCCCTGCGAGCGATCCGCGTCCGGCCTCATCCGCCCCGGCTACGAAGCGGACACCAAGACGTCGATCGAATCCGAGGAGGCGCTGGCCGGTGGAACGAGCCACGCGGCCGAGAATACTGACTAGCTCTGCCGGAGCTCGCGGACGCGCGCCTTTTTTCCCACTCTCTCGCGCAAGTAGTAGAGCTTTGCCCGCCGCACGTCGCCGATCGCCATGACCTCGAGCTTCTCGATCTTGGGCGAGTGGAGCGGGAATGTTCGCTCGACACCCACCCCGAACGACTGCTTGCGGACGGTGAACGTCTCCCGAAACTGCGATCCCTGGCGCTTGATGCAGATGCCCTCGAAGACTTGGATGCGCTGCCGACTGCCCTCGATCACCTTGAAGTGCACGCGGAGCGTATCGCCCGCCTTGAACTGAGGCAGGTCCGTGCGCATGTGGCGCTGCTCGAGGCTCTCGATCGTCGTGTTCATTGCAGAGGAAGGCCGGCGGGCCGGGTCGGAATGTTAGCGGAAGGAGATCCGCTGAGGAGGCCAGTAGGTCATGAAGACCTTGCCGATGAGGTTGTCCTCGGGCACGGATCCCCAAACGCGCGAGTCGCAGGACTGCGAGCGGTTGTCACCCATCACGAAGTAGTGGCCGAGCGGCACTTTGAACTTCTCCTCGGGGCCGATGTCACGTCGATCGTGCTCGATATAGGGCTCGTCGAGCCTGCGGCCATTGATGTACACGAACGCGGCTCCTCGTCGCAGTCGCATCTGAACTGTCTCCCCCGGGAGCCCCACGATCCGCTTGACGAACGTGCCGCCGGCACCGCACTTGGCCTTCGCCGCCGGGGGCGTCTCGAAGACGACAACGTCACCCCGCGCCGGATCCTGCACGTGGTAGATGAAGCGGTTCGCAAGCACGCGGTCGGAGAAGCGCGACTCGCAACCTGGCGCAGGCCGCGCGCAGTGGAGCGTCGCCTCCATCGAAGACGACGGGATCCGGTACGGGTTGACGACGAACGCCTTGATCGCGAGCACGATCACGACGGCACCGACGATGGTCACGACCCAGTCCACGGCGATGCGGAGCCGTCGTGGCAAGCGACCCGTGACGCGATCGAGGGGATGGTGGAACTCGTGATGTTCGGACTCGAGGCTCGAGCCCGCCGGTGGCGGCGGTGGCCACGAGAACGGGGGCGCCGGTGGAGGTGGCTCGTATTGCTGGGTAGGCATGCGCCACGCGTTGTCTTGCTTGCCGTCTTCTACCCCCGGAGTCGTTCCCGCGATGTGGTCTCGCTGATCGTCGGTCTCGCTCACGTGACGCTCCTGACGTGCTCGCTGCGCCAAGTGGCGATCCGTCCGTGATCGCCCGAGAGAAGGATCTCGGGAACCCCCCACCCGCGGAACTCGGCGGGCCTCGTGTAGTGCGGATACTCGAGCCCACCGTGGAGCGCCGCAGAGAAGCTCTCGACCTCTCCAGAACCTTCGCTGAGCGCACCGGGCAGCCGACGCGCGACAGCATCGACAACAGCAAGCGCGGGGATCTCCCCACCCGAGAGCACGTATGGCCCTATCGACACCACATCCGTGCAGAGGTGGTCGAGGATTCGCTGATCGAAGCCTTCGAAACGGGCCGAGAGGAGCGTGAGGACGGGCTCAACGGCCAGCCCCTCGACGAGCTCTTGATCGAGCTGCCGACCTTTGGGCGAGAGCGCGACCACGCGGTGTTCAGGGACTCCCTTGTACACCGCGTCGAACGCGGCCGCGACGACGTCGACCCGTAGCACCATCCCCGGCCCACCGCCGTAGGGATCGTCGTCGACCTGACCCGCGCTGAGCGGTGTGGTGTCCCGGTAGTTGAAGATCCTGAGGTCGAGCTCGGTACCAAGCACCGCAGCGACGGGACGGCGCTCCTGCAGCCACGCGAAGGCGCCCGGGATCAGGGTGAAGACGTCGAGGCGCACGGGGAGCCGAACCGTAGCCGTCAGTCCGTGAACCCGGGGTTCAGAACGACCTTGCGACTTTCGAGATCGACGCCGCGCACACAGTCCTCGACGAGCGGCAGGAGCACGCCGGTTTCGAGCTCGAGCGCGTCGTTCGCAGGGCCTGGTACGACATCGCGCACGACGCCGATGTGTGCGCCACGCTCGTCGACGACCTCCATCCCGACGAGGTCGGCGACGTAGTACGAGCCGTTGTCGAGCGGCGGCAGAGCAGCTCGGAGCACGGTCAGCTCTGCACCGCGCTCCGCGCGCCGGTCGAGCTTGATCGCGCGACGACCCTTGCCCACCTGCCTCGAGAGCAGGACGGTCGCGAGCTCGCCTTCGAGGAGTAGTCGTGCGCCCACCTCGAATCGGCTCGGATCCTCGCTCGCATCCTCGACCACGAACGCACCGTCGACGCCGTGTGGCCGCCCGACCCGGCCGACACTGACAACCGCTCGCGTGGGATCAGTCGGCAATCTCGAGCAGGTAGCGCTCTTCGGCTCTCGCGCCGGACGCGCGGACGATGCTGCGAAGCGCCCGGGCGATGCGGCCTTGCTTGCCGATTACCTTGCCGACGTCATCGGGAGCGACATGGAGATGGAAGACGACTGCGTCCTCCCGCTCCTCGGTCTCGACGCGAACGGCGTCTGGCTCGTCGACGAGCCGGCGGGCAATCCACTCGAGGAGCTCAGCCACCGCTGCGTGCGACCTTGATCAGCCGCGCGACAGGCTCCGTCGGCTGCGCGCCCTTCGCGATCCAGTCAGTGATCTTGGCCTCGTCGAGCTCGATCGTCGACGGATCGGTCTGCGGGTTGTAGCGCCCCACGATCTCGATGAAGCGGCCGTCACGCGGTGAGCGCGAGTCCGCGACGACGACGCGGTAGATCGGGTTCTTCTTCGAACCGACGCGCGTCAATCTGATCTTTACTGCCATCTGGCTCCTTCGGAAGTTGTGAACGAGGGATTGTGCCGTTTTCAGCGACGTCCCGGCGGAGGCATGCCCGGCATCGTCGGCATCTTCCCTTTCCCCATCTGTTTCATCATCTTGGCCATCTGCTTGCGGGCGGCCATGAGCTTGTTCACCTCGTCCAACGACGTCCCGCTTCCGGCCGCGATTCGCCGACGACGCTGCGTCGAGATGAGGTGCGGCATCCGCCGCTCCTTCGGCGTCATCGAGAGCACGATCGCTTCGACTCGCGCCATTTGCTTCTCGTCCAGGTCGAGCCCTTGAAGCTGCTTCCCCATTCCGGGGACGAGCTTGAGCACGCCCTGCAGCGGCCCCATGCGCCGCAGCATCCCGTAGCTGGCGAGGAAGTCGTCGAAGGTGAACTCGCCGGCTCGCATGCGTCGCTCCATGTCTGCCTGCTCGTCCTCGTCGACGGCAGCCTCGGCCTTCTCGATCAGCGAGAGCACGTCGCCCATGCCGAGAATCCGGGAAGCCATGCGGTCGGGATGGAAGTACTCGAGCTGATCGAGCTTCTCGCCGACGGACGCGAGCTTTACCGGTCTGCCGGTGACGGCCTTCACGGAGAGCGCCGCGCCTCCGCGCGCGTCTCCGTCGAGCTTCGTCAATACAACGCCGTCGAAGGAAACGCGCTCCTGGAACGCGAGTGCGACGTTGACCGCCTCCTGCCCCGTCATCGCGTCCAGCACGAGGAGGACGTTCAGGGGCTTCGTGGCATCGCGAACCGCCTCGAGCTCCTGCATCAGCTCTTCGTCGATGTGGAGCCGGCCGGCGGTATCGACGATCACGACGTCGAGACCGTCTCGCCGTGCCTCGTCGAGCCCGTACCGGGCAGCCGCAACCGCATCCTTCGTGTCGAGTCGATAGACCGGGATCTGAACCTGGCGCCCGAGTTGTTCGAGTTGCTCGACAGCCGCCGGCCGTTGCAGGTCGCATGCCACGAGAGCCGGCCGCTTGCCCTCCTTGCGCAGCAGGAGGGCAAGCTTGGCGGCAGTCGTCGTCTTGCCCGACCCCTGAAGCCCGGCGAGGAGGATCACGGTCGGCGGTCGTCCGAATGCCAGCCGCGAGTCCCCTGCCCCCATGAGCGCTGTGAGCTCCTCGTGGACGATCTTGACCACCTGCTGACCGGGCGAGAGGCTCTTGAGCACGTCCTGTCCGAGCGCGCGCTCCTTCACCGTCGCCGTGAAGTCCCTCGCAACCTCCAGGTTGACGTCGGCTTCGAGGAGCGCGAGCCGAACTTCGCGCATCGCCTTCGAGATCGACTCCTCGTCGAGTCGCCCGCGTCCGCGCAGGTCGCCTAGAGCGCCCTGAAGCCTCTCTGAAAGCGTGTCGAACACGGCCGCAGTGTAGAGGCGTGCTTACGCGGTCCTGAGGCTGGTCGCCGCGCGCGACGACTCGTACACTCGTCCGGCGATGGCGAGTAGCAACACCTCACGCTCACTACCCGCCGGCACCGTGAGTCTGCTCTTCGCGGACGTCGAGGGATCGACGCGGCTCCTGCATGCTCTGGGAGAGCGCTTCGCCCCTGCTCGTGCACGCCTGCGCGAGATCGTCCGCAAGCATGCCTCGAGCCGGGACGGGCATGAAGTCGACTGGGCCGGTGACGGTGTGTTCCTCGTCTTCCCGAGCGCGAGCGACGCCGTCGCGGCGGCAGTTGCGATCCAGCGGGCGCTCGCCGAGGAGCCGTGGCCGCCCGACGAAGCTCTCCGGCTCCGGATTGGAGTCCATACCGGTGAACCCGAGCTCGTCGACGAGGACTACGTCGGTATGGACGTCGTGATCGCGGCTCGAATCTGTGCCTCCGCGCACGGCGAGCAGATCGTCATCTCCCGCTCAACCCGTGAGGTCGCCGGTGACAAGCTGGTTCGCGACGTCGGGTATCGCCCGCTCGGAAGACACCGGCTGAAGGACGTCCCTTCGACCGAGCAGCTGTTTCAGATCGTGGCGCCGGGGCTCCGCGCGGATTTCCCGCCGCTGCGGACCGTCGGGGCGACCACCTTTCCCGCGCTGCATCACCGTCTCGTCGGACGCGCGGACGCGCTTCAGCGGATCGGGGCACTTATCTCTCGGCAGGACGTTCGCCTCGTCACCGTCACAGGCCCCGGCGGGGCCGGGAAAAGCAGACTCGCGCTGGAAGCGGCCGCCGCCGCAGCACTCGAGCGGCCTGTTCACTTGGTCGGTCTGGCACCGGTCTCGCACCCGGATCTCGTACCGGGTGCGATCGCCCGCGCGATCGGTGTTCGGGAGTCGTCAGGCCGATCGCTCCTGCAGAGCATCGCCGACTCGCTGGCTGGAACTCGGGCGCTCTTGTTTCTCGACAATCTCGAGCATCTCGCTCCGGCGGCGTCCCATGTCGCCGAGCTCCTCGACCGCGTGCCGGATCTGGACGTTCTCGTCACGAGCAGAGCGGCACTTCGGCTGTCGGGTGAGCACGTCCTACCGCTGGAGCCACTGTCGCCCGGCGATGCTGCGACGCTCTTCGTCGAGCTCGCAGCTGCGCGCGGCGTGATCCTGCGGCCGGACACTTTCGCGTCCGTGGATGCAATCTGCCGCCGCCTCGATGGTTTACCGCTGGCGATCGAGCTCGTGTCGGCGCGTCTCGTCGTGCTTCCGCCCGCGCAGATCCTGCGAGCGCTCGACGAGGGGCTGGCACTCGAGATGGAGGGGCCGATCGATCTTCCGGAGCGGCAACGAACGCTGCGGGCGGCTATCGACTGGAGCTATCAACTCCTCAGCGACGACCAACGCAAGCTGCAGGGAACGCTCGCAATGTTCGCGAACGGATGCTCGCTCGACGATGCTCGGGCAATCGTGGGCTCGAGCGCACGCTTCCTACCGGATCTCGAGGCGCTCGTCGCGTGGAGCCTCGTTCGGAGTGACGTCACTGACGGGGACGTGCGGCTCTCGATGCTCGAGACCGTACGCGAGCACGCGGTTGACCGCCTGCGCTCCGACGGCATGCTGGACGAGTTCCGACGACTTCACGCGGAGCGATTTCTCGAGCTGTCTCTCGCGGCCGAGCCCGCGCTGGCCGGGCCGGATCAGGCTGTGTGGCTCGCTCGGCTGGAACGCGAGCTCGACAACGTCAGAGCGGCGCTCGACTGGCTCCTCTCGTCCGGGCGGGTAGAGGATGCCCTGCGTGCAGTGTCTGCCTTGGGACGCTTCTGGCGTGCGCACGGCCACGTCGGGGAAGCTCGGCGGTTCTTGTCGCTCGGACTTGCTCTAGGTGACGAGGTAGCGGACGACGTTCGAGCCGAGGCCATGTACACCGCCGCCCGTCAGGCGGCCGCCCAGAGCGACTTGGAAGCGGAGATCCCGCTCCTCGAAGGCGCACTCGCGCTCTTCCGCGTGCTCGACCGCCCCCGCGACGTGGCCCAGGTTCTCGCCCAGCTCGGCTGGATCGCGCTCCAACAGGGTCATCCCGGCCGCGCTCAGGCGCTCTGCGAGGAAGCGCTGGGGATCGCTCGCGCGACGGACGACGCCCGCGCGACCTCGGCGGCGCTCAACCATCTCGCTGACGTCTATTCCGCCCAGGGAAACCACCCGCGCGCCCTCGCCGCGCACGAGGACGCACTGGCGATCCGCCGCGAACTCGACGATCCGCTGCTGGTCGCGGACTCCGCGTACAACCTCGGCGTCTCCGCCTTCGAGAACGGCGACCCGGTGCGGGCGAGCCAGGCCTTCGAGGAGGCTCTCGCGCTGGCTCTCGGCTTGGGAGACGTCCTTCACTCGGCGGCCGCTGGCTTCATGCTCGCCGAACTCGATCTCCTCGCCGGAGCATGGGAGTCGGCGGAGAAGAGAATTCTGCAAAGCCTCGCGGTCTACATCGACGTGGAGAGCGAGCGCGACCAAGCGGAGTGCCTGGTCGTCCTGGGCGGCATCGCCATGGCGAAGGGATCGTTCGACGACGCCGCGCGCCTCTTCGGCGCTGCCGAGTCATTGAGAGGGGAATCGCCCGTCAATCGCTTCGAGCGCCCTGTGCTCGACCGGTTCGAGCTCGAGCTCGAGGCGGCGTTGCCCGAAGCCGAGCGCGCCGCTCTCCGTGAAGAGGGGGCACGGTTAAGGGCTGGCGTCGTGCATCCGGACGTTGTCCTTGCGCGCGTCCAGGAGTAAGGTCGCATCGGCCAACGACAGGAGGAAGCGATGAACAGCAGCGAGGAACCGAGAGGACGCCGAACGGTGGCTTTCCTAGGTGAGTCGAAGGCGGTCTACCGGGGAGAAGAGCTTGTGAAGCCCGCGACGCTGGAAGAGGCACTCGACGACGCCGCACACCAGGCATACGCGGGAGGGGTAGAGGACGTCCATGTCGTGCAGATTGCGTTCACGGCTGGAAATCCCCACATCAAGGAGCTGAGGGTCATCGTCACGCCTGGCGCGTAAGCGCCGGGCCGTCGCGCATTTACTCGAGCTCGGCCGAGGTCGCGCGCGTCTCGTTCATCGCCTTGAAGCCGCCGAGCTCGGCGATGGTCACGTCGGCAACGACGCCGGCGAGCCCGAGCAGGGCGACGAAGCGGCTGCGCTTCAGGATGCCGAGGAGCAGCAGCGCGCATCCGGCGAGGCCCACCGGCCCGAATGCGATCGCCGTTTCCCCTTGCTCGCCCACACGGCGATCATAGAGCGCTAGAGCGTCAGGCGTTGCCAAGGCCGGAGTCCGCTTACGCGAACCCCGGCCTTGTGCCGAGCTAACTAGCCCAGGACGCGACCGCGGCCGGGAGGGATACGGCGCCGATCCGGTCGATCATGTCCGGATCGCCGGCGTAGAGGTTGTGCAGCGGAACGAGTCTGATCTCCGGCTCTCCGGAGATTCCCAACTCGCTCACGACGGGCAGCATGCGCTGCTCGAGGAAGCTGTGAAAGGCTTGCTCCGTCTGCCACACGTCGCACACCTCGAGACCCTCGTCGGTCAGAGTCGCCAGATGGAGCACGCCGCCGGCAGCGGGGTTCCCATCGAGGCCGAGCCTCGCCATGATGGCGTCGTACTGGTCGGATGTGACCCCGGGCCAGTGCATGAACATCGCGACAGCCATTCCCAGTCCTCCTTAACCCTCGTCGCGGTAGGGATGTGGTCACAGAGTACGCTGGCAACCGGAGGACTGCAATGCGCTTAACCCCTCGTTCGAGGGAACTTGCGGGTCGACTCAGGCGGTGATGAGCGCGCGCGCGTAGTCGTGCGCGTCGAACGGCCGGAGGTCGTCGACGCCTTCGCCGACTCCGACCAGCTTCATCGGCAGCCCGAGCTCGACCGCGATGGCAATGGCGACACCGCCGCGGGCGCTGCCGTCCAGCTTGGTCAACGCCACCCCGGTCACGCCGACCGCGTCGCCGAACAACCGCGCTTGCTGCAGCCCGTTCTGACCCGTAGTCGCGTCGACGACGAGGAGCGTCTCGTGCGGGGCGCCTTCGATTCTCGTCGCGATGACGCGACGCACCTTCTCCAGCTCGGCCATGAGGTTCGTCTGCGTGTGCAAGCGGCCGGCGGTGTCGATGATCGCCACGTCGTGCCCGCGCGCGCGAGCCGCCTCGACCGTGTCGAAGGCGACGGCTGCAGGGTCGGCGCCTCGTGGTGCGCCGACGAAGTCGGCCCCGGCCCGGTCGGCCCAGATCTCGAGCTGCTCCTCGGCTGCTGCGCGGAACGTGTCCGCAGCGCCGACGAGCACCGAGCGTCCGTGCTCGCGCAGCTTCTGCGCCAGCTTGCCGATCGTGGTCGTCTTGCCGGTGCCGTTCACGCCCACGACGAGAATCACGCTCGGCCTGCTCGCGAGCTCGAGGGTCGGTGCAACACCGAAGATGTCCTCGACCTCCTCGACGAGCGCGTCCTCGAGCCCGCCCGCGACGCCTCGGACTTCGAGACGACGCACGATCTCGGCGGTGGCCGGCACACCGACGTCGCTGCGGATGAGTGCCTCTTCGAGCCTCTCCCAGGCGGCGGCGTCGCTCGAGTCGAACGCAGCGGAGGCGAGCTGCTCGGTCAGCGCGCGGCGACTCTTGGCCAGCGATTCGCGAACCCGCGCAAACACCCCGGTGCGCTCTGGTTCGTCAGCCTCCGTGACCTCGTCGCCGAGAAGCTCGGCCCAAGTCCGGCTCACGCTGTCGCTGCGACGGCCTGCTCGTGCCTCGGGAGGCGGCGAGAAACAAATTGCGACACACCGTCAGGCCCCATCGTCACGCCGTAAAGGATATCCGCGGCCTCCATGGTCCTCTTCTGATGCGTGACGACAACGAACTGCGCGCGGTCGGCGTAGCGCCGCAACAGCTCGACGAACCGCGCGATGTTCGTGTCGTCGAGGGCGGCCTCGACCTCGTCGAGGAGGTAGAACGCGCATGGTCTCGCCAGGAACAGTGCGAAGAGCAACGAGATAGCCCCGAGTGCCCTCTCTCCACCCGAGAGCAGCGAAAGGCGGGTGATCCGCTTCCCGGCGGGTCGCAGCTCCACCTCGACACCCGGCTCGCCGCCGTACTCGTCGGGCTCGACGAGGCGCAGACGACCTTCGCCTCCGGGGAAGAGCGTCCCTGCGACCTCCTCGAAGTGCTCCGCTACGGCCGCGAACGTCTCCGCAAAACGTCGCTCGACGATCTCGGACAACTCGGCTCGAAGCCGCTCGAGCTCCGCGAGGCTCTTCTCGAGATCCTCGCGCTGCGTCTTGAGATCCGTGAGACGCTCCTTCTCCTCCTCGTACTCCTCTCGTGCGAGCGGGTTCACCTGGCCGAGTGTTGCCCTGCGTGTCTCGAGTCGCTCGACCTTCCCCGCGAGCTCCTCGCGATCTTCACCCTCGGCAGGCTCGACCTCGCCCGCAGCCTCGAGCCGGCGCGCGGCATCGCTGGTCTCCGCGTCGATGCGGGCGATCTCCACCTCTGCGCTCGTCAAGCGCTGGCTCGTCTCTTCGAGCTCTTGGCGTAGCCCGACCTCAGCAGCGCCGAGCTTTCGAAGCTCGTCGCCCAACTCGCCGGACCGCAGAGAGCCCGCGTCGACGCGAGCTCGCAGTGGCGCGTCGAGCCGCTCGGCCGTTCGCTGCGCTCCGGCGATGCCCTGAGCGAGCGCGTCGGCACTCGAGATCAAACGGCCGAGCAATCGAGCGTCGACCTGCGCTCGAAGCTTTGGAGCCGTCCGCCCGTATGCCAGCTCGGCTGCACGCGCGGTCGCAGTCGCATCCTCGACAGCGCCGGCCGCCGCAGCCGCTCGCTCGTCTAGCTCAGTAGCCTCGGCGGACAGGACGCGAAGTCGCGCTTGCAGCTCGAGCAGGACGGCTTCGGCGGTCTCACCGGCGAACCACAGCTCGCCGCGAATGGGGTCGTACCCGAACCCCTCCGAGGTCACCGACGGGACGCGGACGTCGAGCAGCGTGTCCAACGGGACGACGGGGAACTCGCGTACGAGTTCCTGAGGGGCGGAGCCCGTGAGAACGGTGAGGCTGCCCAACCCTGCCGAGCGTGCGCGTTGGAGGAGCGCGAGCCCGTCGACGGGATCGTCGGCGAGAACCGCCGAGGCCCGTGAGCGCAGAGCGGCTGCAACGGCCCGCTCCATACCGGGCTCGACCTCGAGGGCGGCCAGTGCAAGACTCGAGCCTTGCTCGGCCAGCGCCCGCGCGGCTGGTGGAAGTCCCTCCTGCTCGGCGAGTGCTTGCTCGAGCGCCCGAGCTCGTTCACGCACGAGCGAAGCTCGCTCGACGAGGCCCGCGTGCTCTCGTACGGCGACACGAGCAGCCTCGGCAGAGCGTGCGGCCTCGAGCTCGAGGCGTGCCGCATGGCCCGGATCCTGCGCATCGGCGGGCTCCGCCGGGACTTCACCTCGGAACCGCTCGAGCAACGCAGAGGCCGCTTCGCCCCGGAGCCCGAGCCGCTCGATACCGCTTTGGAGGCGATAGAGCGCGGCGACCGCAGCCTCGCGGCGTCCGGCGGCGTCGGAGAGCTCGTCCTCCGCACGCGTGCGATCTGTGAGCAGACCTTCGAGCCGGGATTGCGCACCCCGCCGCGCGAGCGCAGCAGCATCCCGTCGTCCCTCCGCGTCCGCGCGTCTCTCCCCGGAGTCCGCGAGATCAATCTGTGCAATACGCGCTCGGAGCGCGTCGATATCGAGCGCGAGCTTCTCCGCGCGCTCGGCCGCAGTTGCCTGGAGCGCGAGCGGCCGCAGGCGCTTCCGCACCTCGTCCTCGACATCCCGGGCCCGCTCGACCTGCAGCGCGACGCGCGCGAGCTTCAACTCGGCTCGGTGGCGCCGCCGCTTGAACTTCCCGAGACCCGCTGCCTCCTCGACGAACGCCCGCCGATCCTCGGGCTTGGAGGCGAGCACCTGCTCGACCTTGCCCTGGCCGACGATCGAGTGCATCGCAGAACCGAGGCCGACGTCCGCAAGAAGCTCGACGAGATCGGTTCGCCGCACCGAAGCCTTGTTGACGAGGTACTGCCCTTCAGCTCCTCGCACCAGGCGCCGCGCGATCGAGACCTCGCTGAAGTCGAGCTCCGGCCAGGTGTCGTCCTCGTTGTCGAAGACGAGCTCGACCTCGCAGTGATCGGCCGCCTTTCGGTCACCACCGCCGGCGAAGAGCACGTCGTCCGGCTTCTCCGCTCGCAGCTCGGACGGCGTAAGCGATCCCGCCGCCCAGACGATCGCGTCGGCGATGTTCGACTTGCCGGAGCCGTTCGGTCCGACGATGACTGCAACTCCCGGCTCGAGTGTGATTTCGAGAGGCTCGGGGAACGACTTGAAGCCGCGGATGCGAAGCGTGCGCAGGTGCACCGAAGTGGCATTCTCACGTCAGCTCCGGACAGCGCCGGAGCCGCTTCACGAGCGGCTCCGGGGTCAATCTGCTCTATCGGCCGGCGCAGATGTAGAACGGCTACGTTGCGGCCAGCCGCAACGCCAAGCTGTCCGCGTAGCCGTCGTTGTAACTGCCGCTCGTCCGCGCTGCGGTGAGCTTCACCAGAATCGACCGTGTCGCCTTGGGTACCGGCTTGCTCGCGGACTTCTGCAGGAACGTCGTTTCGCTCTTCCGCTGACCCGCGGTCACAGGGCCGATCTTGAGCACGCCGAGCTTCTTGCCCGCTGCGCTGAGGAAGGTCGCCGTCACGGTGAGCGAGTCTTCCTGAGAGGCGTAGCCACCAAGGAGACCCGAAAGGGTCGCCATCCGCTTGCCGGCGCCGATCGCGCTCTTGAATCGCGAAACGTCGACCACCTGAGTTGCGCCCGACCTAGGATTTGAGGGACCGCCGGCGAAGAAGTTGACCTTCCCACCGATCTTCTTTGAGACAGCCAGCTCCGGGAAGCCCCCCGGCGCACCGTACTTCACGACCGTGAACGATCCGCTCCGCGTCCAGCCGGGGATCGACGTGACAATGCCGTTGACATCGTTTACGCCTTCGCCGAGATCCGCGCCACCATTCTTGAGCAGGTTCGGCGCAGCGAGCGAGCGCGCGGACGCTCCGACCGCGAGGACTACCGCCACGAGCGATACCGTCGCGACCGCACCGAAAGCCCTGCCAAACGACCTGGAAGAACTCATCACACAACCTCCTACCGTCATGACTATTAGCCCTCGGATGACTCTAGCGCGCCGCGGAGACCAGGAGGACCCGGTGGGCGCACTCGCCGTCGGCTGAGTTCGCGGGGGTCGTCAGATTCGCTCCGGCACTACGCCGAGCGCTTCGAGCGCCTGGCGGGCGGCTTCTTGCTCCGCAGCCTTCTTGGTCGAGCCCTTCCCCATGCCGAGCTGCTCTCCGGCCACGTGTGCCGCACAGACGAACTGCCGGTCGTGCGCCGGGCCCTCTACCTCGAGCACCGTGTAGTGCACCTGCGTTCCGGTGCGTGCCAACGCTTCCTGGAGCTCGGTCTTGTAGTCGACGTGGCCGGAGCGCGCGTACTCGATTCTCTCCGCGAATGCTTCTACGATCGCCGGCTCGATCTGCTGGAAACCGTGCTCGAGATAGACCGCTGCGATCGCAGCTTCCAACACCGCCGCCAGCACGTTGCGACTCCGCGAGATCCGCTGGAGCTCGTCCGGCGACACTTCTCCCGCGAAGTCGAGCAGGCGATCGCCGAGTCCTAGCTCCTTAGCGACCCCGGCGCAGCTCTGGCGGGAGACCACGTGTGCACGGATCTTGGCAAGCCGCCCCTCGGAGGCATCCGGGAAGCGATCGAACACCGCCCGCGCGATCGCGAGCTCGAGCACGCTGTCGCCGAGGAACTCGAGCCGCTCGTACGACTCCGCACGGTCTTCCGCCCATGACGCGTGGGTGAAGACCTGCTCGCGCATTGCGGCAGGAAGCTCGTCGATCAGACGGCCGAGCTCGTCCGGCCCGGCCTCGTGAGCCTTAGCCCTGGTGCGCGATGACGTAGTCGATCGCCTTGCCGACGGTCGTGAGCCCGCGGGCGTCCTCGTCGGGAATCTTCAGCCCGAACTGGTCCTCGAGGTCCATGACGACTTCCACCAGATCGAGAGAGTCGGCCCCGAGATCCTCCTCGAACGACGCTTCCTCTGTTATTTCGCTTTCGTCGATGCCGAGCTTCTCGCTCAGCGCGCCTTTGACCTGTTCGAGAATCTCCTCACGCGAGTTTGCCACCTTGAAACCTCACCTCTCTGCCGTCGGGGTCGTGGAGCGCGCCGATGCTAACACGCCGGGCGACAGGCGCTCCCCGAGACGCTCGACAACTCGATGGTCGACGCCGCGCGCGGCCAGCTCGATCGCGTTCTTGATCGCGATTCGAGAGCTCGATCCGTGGGCGATGACGACGAGGCCACGAAGACCGAGGAGGTACCCACCGCCATACGTCTCCGGATCCAGGCGGCTGCGAACCCGCCGCGCCGCCGGCCTGATCAATAGTCCCCCGAGCTTTCCTCGCAGAGAAGAATCCAGCTCGTCCCGGAGCGACGCGAGGAGGCTTCGGACGGTTCCTTCGAGCGTCTTCAGCGCAACGTTGCCCGAAAATCCGTCGGCGACGAGGACATCTGCGTCTCCCTCGAGGATCGTCCGGCCTTCAGTGTTCCCGCCAAACCGAAGCGAGGACGCCTGCAGCAGCTCGTGTGCCTCGATCGTCAGCTGGCTGCCCTTCTCGGCCTCCTCGCCGATCGAGAGAAGCCGCACCTCTGGCTCGGAGATCCCGAGGATCTCCTCGGCAAACACCGCACCCATGTGTGCGAACTGGACGAGGTGCTCGGGCCGCGCGTCTGCGTTCGCACCCGCATCGATGAGGACGGACGGGCCGCGTAGCGTCGGGATGACGACTGCGATACCTGGACGGTGAACCCCCGGGAGCCGTCTGATGTGGAGGAGCGAAGCTGCGAGCATCGCCCCCGTGTTCCCCGCAGAGACGACCGCGTCGGCGTCGCCCTCGGCGACAGCGCGTACCGCACGAACGAGCGACGAGTCTGCCTTCGATCTCACAGCCTCGACCGCATGATCGTCCATCTCGATGGACTCTGGCGCCTCCACGAGCGGTAAGCCGTGAGACTCGAGGCCTGCCGGTCCGAATAGAACTGGCTGTATCTCGGCAGAGGCTGCAGAGGCGGCTCCGGCGACGATCTCTTCCGGGTCGCGGTCGCCCCCCAAAGCGTCCACGGCGACCCGAATCATGCCGGGAGTATCTATGGAGCTTGGACGCGCAGCGGTTCGACGTCGCGACCCTTGTACGTCTTGCAGCTCGGGCAGACGCGATGCGTTCGCTTGGGCTGCTTGCACGTCGGGCAGACCTGGACGTGCGGCATGGCGATCCCGTGCTGGGCGCGGCGCTTGTCGCGCCTGGACTTCGAAGTTTTCCGCTTGGGGACAGCCATGAGCGGCTGAGGACTATAGCGAAAGCGCGATTTCGCGAGTCGGTGCGACACGCTCGAGAAAGCGCCTGTCGTGCGAGACGACGACGAGCGTTCCGTCATACGAGCCGAGCGCCGTCTCGAGCTGCTCGACCGCCTCGAGGTCGAGATGGTTCGTCGGCTCGTCGAGGACGAGGAGGTTGATTCGACGAGCCTGCAGCTCCGCGAGATGCGCGCGCGTCCTCTCCCCCGGCGAAAGCGTCGAGCACGCGCGGCCGACGTGATCGGTGCCGAGCCCGAACTTGGCGAGCAGCGTGCGAGAGTCGACCGCCGTCAGCGCCGACCGTGACCCGAACTCAGCGAGCAGCGAGGAGTTGCTGTTGTACGCGTCACGGTCTTGTCCGATCGAGCCGATGACAGTTGGCCGCCCCAGTTTTCGCTCGCCTGCGATCAGCGGGACGACGCCGAGGAGCATGCCGAGAAGCGTCGACTTCCCCGCTCCGTTTCGTCCGGTGACGGATACCCGCTCCCCCGGTGCGAGGTCGACATCTATCGGCCCGAGTCGAAACGCCCCACGCACGGCGATCGCTCGGTCGAGTGTGAGAACGTGGTCGCCAAGCCTCTGGCCCGCTTCCAGGGAAAGGTTCAACTCCCAGGGCTCGAACGGCTTCGGGGGCAGCTCGTTCTTGCCAAGCAGTCGCTCGGCCTGGCGCACCTTGGTCTGGAGGGCGTGCGTCGCCCGGCGATCAGCGCCCCCGGTCGCACGCCCAAGAGAGTCTCCGCGCGAGCGCGCCTCGGTTCGCCGCGTGCTCAAGAGCTCTTCGAGTCGGCGGCGCCGTAGCTGCACCTGCTCGAATCGGTCGAAAGCCGTCGCCCGCGCTGCGTCCCGCGCGACCTGGTAGTCACTCCAACCTCCAGCCCACTCGCGCACGAACCCCGTGTCGGGCTCGATGGAGGCGATCCGATCCACCGTACGGTCGAGGAAGGCGCGATCGTGGGAGACAACGACGAGGGCGCCAGCGTACGCGTCGACGAACCGCTCGAGCCTTTCGAGCCCGTCGAAGTCGAGGTCGTTCGTAGGCTCGTCGAGCAAGAGCAGATCGAAGCGCGACAGGAGAATCACGGCGAGGTCCGCACGCGCCCGCTCCCCACCCGAGAGCTCCCCGGCGCTGCGGTCGAGCGAAGGCGAAAGCCCCAGCTCGGCGCAAGTCGAGCGAGCACGTCCCTCGAAATCCCCGCCACCGAGCGCGAGGAACCGCTCGAGTGCGGCGCTGTATCGATCCTCAGCGTGAGAGTCGCGAGCCAGTTCGGTCGCCGTGCGCTCGAGTTCCATCGCGGCAGAAGCCACGCATGCCCCGCGCTCGAGGAACTCGAGGAGTGTCTCGCCCTGCACAGGCTCGCGCTGCTGTGCCAGGTACCCGACGGTCAAGTCGGGTGGAGCGCGTGTGACGGATCCCGAATCAGGGAAATCGAGACCCGCCAGGAGCCGGAGCAGCGTCGTCTTGCCCACACCATTCGGGCCGACGAGGCCGATGCGTGCGCGTGGCCCAACCGTGAGCGTGACGTTCTCGAGAACTATCTGTGCGCCGAAGCCCTTCGCGACGTCGGCCAGTTGTACTCGCATGGACGAAACCTCCTGATCGCAGGGACGAAACGCGCGTCGTGTGCGCGAGCACTGGCTGATCGGGGTTAGTCCGTCATAGAACGGCGCCGAAGCGCCAGGGCGAATCGTAGCGGCAGTTCAAAGAGTGCTACAGCTGGTCTCGGAGCTCGCTCAACGCCGCCCAGCGCGGATCTGGCTCACGCTCCGTATGCTCGTGCGGCTCGGCGTTCAGGTCCTTGCCACACACGGGGCAAAGCCCGGCGCACTCGGGCCTACAGAGAATCTGCTCGGGGAGCTCGAGCGCGATTGCGTCCCGCGCCCAAGCGCTGACGTCCAGATGGTCGTCGGTCACGTACTCGGAGCGAAGCTCATCGGCCTTCGGAGCGTCCGGATCGTTGAACTCTCTCGCCGAGACAAGACGGTTCACGTCGGCGAACGCGAGGCAGCGCATGCACGGGCCTGTGAGCCGTGCCTCGAGCTGCATGTCGAAGACCGTTGCACCCGAAGCCTGCGAGATCCGGATCTCGACCGGGAGCACCGCAGGTGATGACTCATACCGCTGGCCGCCTAGAACGAAGGGCTCGAGCTCCACATCGAGCATCTCCTCGCGGACGTCACCCGGTCGGATGTGGAGACGGCGGAGATCAATGGTCGTCACAAGCGGAGCCTAGTGGACACGTCGACGGATCCGTAGGCAATTAGCCCGACTACTTGCCTGATACGCTTCGATCATGGAAGCTGATCGCTGGCTCGGGCTCGACCTTCGGCATCTGATCGCCTTGAAGGCGATCGCCGACGAGGGATCGTTCGGGCGGGCAGCGGCGCGCCTCGGCTACACCCAGTCGGCGATCTCGCAGCAGATCGCCGCGCTCGAGCGCATTGTGGGACTGCGCTTGATCGAAAGGCCGGGCGGCCCTCGCCCGATCTCGCTGACCGAGGCCGGCCACATCCTGCTGCGCCACGCCGACGCGATCCAAGCGAGGCTCCTCGCTGCGAAGGCGGACATGAGCGCGCTCGAAGCCGGTGACGCGGGCAGGCTTCGCGTGGGGACGTTCCAGAGCGTCGGCGCCAAGGTCATCCCGACGCTCTTGCGCGGCTTCTCGCAAAGTCATCCCTTCGTGGACGTCGTACTCAGCGAGTCTCAGGACGAGGGGGAGCTCGTCCAGATGATCGAGCGCGGTGAGCTCGATCTCACTTTCTGGACGCTGCCGGTTGCGCCAGGTCCCTACGAGTCGGTCGAGCTCCTCACCGACCCCTATGTCCTCGTCGTCCCGGTGGGATCGCCGCTCTCAGACCTCCAACGAACGCCAACGCTTAAGGAGATCGCACTGCAGCCGCTCATCGGCTTCAACCACTGCAGCGCGATGGACGAGGTGGAGTCCTACCTTTCGGCGACGGGACGCTCACCCAACATCGTGTTTCGGTCGGATAACAACGGAACGGTCCAGGGGCTCGTCGGCGCCGGCGTGGGACTCACCGTGGCACCGCGGCTGACGGTCGACCAAGACGACCCGAGCGTCGACGTGATCGACCTTCAGGGGCGGATTCCGGCGCGTGTCATCGGACTCGTCTGGCATCGCGACCGCCACCGGAGCGCGGCGGCAGAGGCGTTCGTCCAGTCGGCGATCGCCGTGTGTCACGCGCTTGCCGCATCACCCGCAGCGGCTTAGAAAGCTACGAGAACCGCTCGAAGTCTTGCGGTTCGTCGAGCGGCTCGGGGCCGATCCCAGCGACGACGGTTTCTTGCGAGCGCTCGTGCAAGCGTTCGCGCCCACGCTTCACGGCAGTCAGGAACTTGTCGAGGTTCACCTCGAGCGTCGAGAGGATCGAGTCTGCCCAGTCCTCCATCTCGAGGCGCGTCTCGCGCGCCTTTCGGCGGGCGTCCTCGACGATGTCTTCGGCCTGGTTCTCGGCGAGCTTGACGATCTCCGTCTGCGAAGCCTCGCGCAGCGCCTGCTCGCGAGCTTCTTGAACGATTCGATCGCACTCCCGCTTGGCCTCGGCAAGCATCTCCTGCCGCTCCTTGACGATCCAGCGGGCCTGCTTGATCTCCTCCGGGATGGTGGCCCGCATCTGATCGAGGATCTCGTAGATCTCGTCGCGATCGAGCCGCACTTGGTCGGTCAACGGGACGGCCTTCGCGTTGTGCACGAGGTCGTCGAGTCTGTCGATGAGAACGAGTACGTCCATCGGCCGGGATTCTACTCGGAGGGGGAGACGGGAGCGCCCGGGCGACCGTCTGGGTAGATCTCCCTGAATCGCAGCGCGACTGCGGGAGGCACGAGCTCGTCCACTCTGCCACCGAACGACGCGATCTCCTTGACCCCGCTCGACGAGACGAAGCCGTACAGCGGGCTCGCCATTACGTACATGGTCTCGATCTCCGGTGCGAGCTGGCGGTTCAGGTGATTCATCTGGAACTCCCACTCGAAGTCCGAGATCACGCGCAACCCCTTCACCATCGTCTTGGCATCGTGCTTTCGCGCGAAGTCGACCACCAGCTCGGAGAACACGTCGACGATGACGTTCTCGCACGCTGCGAGCGCAGTCTCGAGGAATACGACTCTCTCCTCGACCGTGAAGAGCGTCTCCTTGTGCGTCGGATCTCGCACGACGCCGACGACGATGCGGTCGAAGATCGCCGCCGCCCGTTGAATGACATCGACGTGCCCGTTCGTGACGGGGTCGTATGAGCCGGGACAGATCGCTGTGATCATCGAGAGAACACCGTAATCCGCGCGGAACCGTAGCGGCGGCTCGTGACGAGGTCGAGCGGAAGGGCCGGCTCGACCTTCGCGGACGTCTCGATGACGGCAACGCCATCCTCCTCGAGGACCTCGGGAATGAGCTCGGCGAGGTAGCTCTGGTGGCTTTCCCACTCCTCGTACGGCGGGTCGACGAGTACGAGGTCGTGGCGACGCCCGCGCGCTTGTTCCTCCCGCAGGGCTCCGACGACGTCCCGATTGACGACGATCGCCCCGGTGAGCCGTAGCTTCTCGAGGTTCGCCTGAATCACGCGACACGCCCCGCGATCGCGTTCGACGAAGACACAGCGCGAAGCGCCACGCGACAGTGCTTCGAGGCCCATGGCCCCAGAGCCGGCGAAGAGGTCGAGCACCGTCGCATCCTCGACGAGGCCGATCAGTGAGAACGCGGCCTCGCGAACGCGATCGCCGGTCGGACGTGTGACCACACCCTTGGGGGCGTCGATTCCATGTCCCTTCCGTGAGCCCGCGACGATCCTCATGGTTACGAGTCTCCCAGGTGCGCCGCTTCGCCGAGCAAGCGATCGACATCGTCGCCGAGCAGGCCTTCTTCGTCGAGGTCGCGCGCGACGGCTCGAGCACGCTCCAACAGCCTCTGGTCGTGCCGGAGTCGAACGAAGCGCAGGTCCGAATACCCCGACTGCCGCGCGCCGAGGAGCTGACCCTCGCCGCGGATCTCGAGATCGCGCTCCGCGAGCTCGAAGCCGTCCGTCGTCGCGACCATGGCCTCCAGCCGGTCGCTCGCGCCCTCGTTCAACTCCTCCTTCGCACGGGAGACGAGGAGGCAGTACGACTGCTCGGCTCCACGGCCAACTCGCCCGCGGAGCTGATGGAGTTGTGCGAGCCCAAATCGATCGGCCTCCTGGACGATCATGATCGTGGCGTTCGAGACGTCGACACCGACTTCGATCACGGTAGTCGCGACGAGGACGTCGACCTCGCCGGCTTTGAAGCTCGCCATCACGCCACGCCGTTCAGCCGGTGGGAGGCGACCGTGGAGACACGCGACGCGGTACCCGCGAAGCTCGCCGTCGCGGAGCCGCTCCGCCTCAGCCTCCGCTGCCCGCGCAACCTTGGTCTCGGACTCTTCGATCAGCGGGCAGACAACGTACGCCTGGCGCCGGTCGTCCAGATGGCGGCGGAGACGCGTGTAGGCCTCCGAGCTGCGGTCTTCGGTAACCCAGGCCGTGACCACTGGCTTGCGGTTTGCCGGCGGCAGCGAGAGCTCACTCACTTCGAGATCGCCGTAGACCGTGAGCGCCAGCGTGCGCGGAATCGGCGTCGCTGTCAGGTGGAGAACGTGCGGGCTGCGGTTTTCGACGAGCGCCGTCCGCTGCCCGACGCCGAAACGGTGCTGCTCATCCACGACCGCCACCGAAAGGTCGCGGAACTCGACCTCCTTCTGGATGAGGGCGTGCGTGCCGACGACGACGTGCGCGTCTCCCGAGGAGATGAGCTGGCGCGCGGCGGAGTGCTCACGAGCCCGCAGCGAGCTCGTGAGCAGGACGACACGGACGCCGAGCGGCGCACAGAGCTCGTCGATGGTCAGGAAGTGCTGCTCGGCGAGGGTCTCCGTCGGGGCCATGAGGGCACCTTGGCGCCCGAGCTCTACGGCGCGAAGGAGCGCGTAAAGGGCGACGACGGTCTTACCCGAGCCGACGTCCCCCTGAAGCAGTCGCTGCATCGGAGTCGAGCGTTCGAGGTCAGTGTCGATCTCGGTGATCGAGCGCTCCTGGTCCGTCGTCAACGTGAACGGGAGCGAGGCTCGGTATCGAGCGATGAGCTCGCCGGGCTCCCCGAGAGGAACGGCCGACGCTCGCTCGCGTTCGGCTGCAGTCCGCGCGAGCGCAAGTCGAAGTACGAGCAGCTCGTCAAACGCAAGACGCGCCCGTCCGACCTCGGCCTCAGCGAGCACGCGGGGCGCGTGAACGGCAGCAAGGGCGTCGGCGCGGATTGGAAGTCGCTCCTCTGCGAGAAGCGTGGCGCTCAGCGGCTCCCCGGCGTCGCGGACGAGTGCCACTGCTTGCGAGTGAAGGTCTCGAAGCCTCTTCTGCGCCAGATCCTCGCTCGCCGGATAGACGGGAGCAAAGTCGGCGGTGACCCCCTCTCCTTCGAGGTCGTACGAGGACACGGCGAACCCGTAACGATTCGCGCGTCCGCGCAGGCGAAGGCGCGTTCCAGGAGCGAGCTTCCCCTCGAGCCACGGCTGGTTGAACCAGGTCGCCTTGATCTCGCCCGTTTCGTCGGCGACCTGCGCGGTCAAGATCCGCAGGCGTCCGCGCCGTCTGCTCGACGCCGAGCGAACGACGACCTCGATCACGGCATCGTCCTCCCCGAAGAGGTCGCAAACCCGCTTCGACGGCGCAGGCTCCTCGTACCGTCGCGGCCGCTGCCAGAGCAGATCGCCAACGGTCTCGACTCCAATGCGCGCGAGGCGGCGTGCCAGCGTCGGGCCGACACCGTGCAACGTCTCGACGCCGGCTTCGAGACGCTCAGGTCGAGGAGCGCTCCGCGGACAAGGCCAGCGGTCGGGGGGGTCCAGGCCGGAAAAGCCCGCCGGGAGACCAACTCGAGCTCGAGTCCCCTTCAAACCGCGGATCACTATAGGTCCCGCACTCGGACGGGGGGCATGCGATACCCCTACGGCTCGACTCTACGAG
>JAOUHF010000088.1 GCA_029865325.1 Thermoleophilia bacterium | reverse complement strand
CAAGATCATCGCGCGTGCCCTGCGGGATGCGGGAATGGAGGTCATCTACACCGGCCTCCATCAGACACCGGAGCAGATCGTCGAGACGGCGATCCAGGAGGATGCGGACGCCGTTGGGGTGTCGATCTTGTCCGGCGCCCACATGACGCTCGTGCCGCGGATCGTCGACGGGCTGCGAGCAAACGGTGCCGATGACGTGCTCGTCGTCGTCGGAGGAACCGTGCCGCCAGACGACGCGGACGAGCTCAAGGCGCTCGGCGTCGCAGAGGTGTTCGGGCCGGGAGCCACGACGAGCGAGATCGTGGACTTCCTGCGCGGCGCCGTCGTGGCCTGATTGCGCCCTGACCGTATCGGGCGGTTGGCCTAGCGGTCGAATCTGGCGGTCGCGAGCCGGAGACGGTCTTTGCTCTTGCTCTTGCTCTTCGAAATACAAAGACTCCGTCTCGCTCGAAGACCTGACGCCAGTTCGAGCTCTGTCCAAGACGGGCGAGCTGCGCGCTTACGAGTTTGGGGTCGAACCTTCCGACCATCGTTCGTTCAGTACCTGTCGCCGGGAACGGGATCCATGGATCCCGTTTGTCGATGAGTACCCACTCCGCGCTCACCGTTACCGGGACGCTGTAGAAGTATCGTCGCGCTGAGAGATGCGATCCGGCCTTCGTTGTCGCGGCAACTGATGCATTGTCAGGGATGAGCTCGACGGCATCGTGGAGGGCGGTGACGTAGCCCGCGTCGGGTTTCATATTGGGCCAGAAGCTCTGAAGCCACGGGGCTCCTACGGGTGGTCCGAAGACCACAAAGAGGCCAATCGACAACGCCATTACGAACGTGGCGCTTATTGCAATATGCCGTCGGGGCAGCTTCGCTAGACCCAGGACGGTGGCTGCGACTAGGAACGGCAGGATTCCAGCGATCCAATGACCGCGCGGGTCTATGTGGCCACCGATGGACGACAGCGAGTTCGCGGCGAGTGCAGGGATTGCCACAGCTGCGAGCAACGGGGACAACAGAAACGCTCCTGCCAATGGCGCTGACAGCGCCACCACGTATGCGAGATCACCACGAGTGAAGAGTGCGTCTGTGATGGCACCCGGGTCGGTTACCGCTTTGACTATGACGCCCATGGGAGAGCCCCCGACTGAGGTATAGAAGGAGTAGAACTGGCTCTCGTCTCCCAAGAAAGCAGGGATGATCAGCTTGAGGCACGTCGCAGTCCAAGCAAGACCTGCGAACGCAATTACCAAGCCGGTGCGTCGGTTCTTCGAGGCCCAGTACCAGAGGCCAAGACCTGCGATGGATACACCCGCGAGTTCCGTGGTCGATGCCGCGAGGATGGCGCAAACCGAGAACATCACGAGCCGGTTCGAATCCAGAAACCAGATGCAGAAGAGGAAGAGAGGGATTGCGAGTGTTGAGGGATGCATCGCATCGAGCGCAGTCCATGCGAGCCAGGGGTTGATGAGGTATGCGAGCGCAAGGCACGCCGCCGCCCTCTCAGAAGCGAGGTGGCGGCAGCCTAGCCAGAACACGGGGAGTGCCCCAAGGGCACACGCCGCGATCTGGACCGCGACGAGCGAGAGCGGAGTGGGGGCGATCATCCATAGAGGGGCGAGAAGCGCGAGAATCGGGTCGACGTGCGCGGCTAGGCGGGACGTTTGCTCACCAGTGCCGAATGTTGTCTCGAGCAACCTTCCTTGCGTCGTGCTCCAGACTGCCTGCACCATGTTTCCGAGGTCGTAACGCTGATACTTGAAGTCCAGAAAGTTCGCTCTAGCTTGGACGAACAACGTAATCGACCACGTCAGGATCGCCATCCATATCACGACCGGCCAAGGTCGTTCTAGGGCGCAGGTGGCCCTGGTCGTGCCACCCACCGCCGCTGTCCCGACTGAGTCCACGTCAGATGTCTCGGTTCGGCTCGATTAACAAGGGGATATCTCTCTCGTTCGGTTCACGGCCAGCGCGACCGTCGATTGCGGCCCAGTAGCTCTCTGCGACCGGGTGGCCAGTTTGTAGCTGCTCACCGCGGGTGGGAGATATCGAATCAGGTCATTCACCGCCTCATCGTCCACTACGACCCGCCCGTTTAGTGCATCCGCGAGTTACCACCGTTTCCGCTACTCGATCGAGAAGTCGCGGACGTTTTCGGGCCAGCTCTGGAAGGCGCGGCGCTGAAGATCAGCTAATGCGACACCGGACAAGCGTCCGCAGCACGCGAATCCCGTCGAACGATGTGAGCTTCTTTCCGGCCTCACGGCCCCGCGCCCGATACGAGACCCCTACCTCGTGGATCCGCTCGCCGGCGCGGAGCACTCTTGCCGCGATCTCGGGCTCGATCGCGAAGCCTCGCTCGCGCAACGGCAGCGACCGGAACAGCTCGGTGCTCATGGCCTTGTGGCACGTCATCACGTCCGAGATCCAGCAGTTGTAGAGCACGTTGGTCGCGAGCGTGACGGCCTTGTTCCCCATCACATACCAAAAGCTGAACGACGACTGAGACGTCCAGGCCCGGGTCCCGAAAACGACCTTCGCGTCTCCGGAGACGAGAGGCTCGAGAACCTCTGCCAGGTCGGCTGCGCGGTACTCGAGATCGGCGTCGAGGATCGCGGCAAACTCGCAGTCGGCATGTTGCAGCGCCGTGCGCACGGCCGCGCCCTTCCCTTGATTGCGCTCGTGGAAGACGAGTTTGACGTTCTGCGGCAACTCACGGGAGCGCAGGAGCTCGCGGGTACCGTCGGTCGAGCCGTCGTCGACGACGATCAGCTCGCGGCCGGTTACTGGGAGCTCGGCAGTGAGCGCGTCTTCGATTGCTGCTTCGACAGTGGCCCGCTCGTTGAACACGGGCATGAGGATGGACAGGTCGCCCGGCATCGTGAATGAGTTCGACCGGACCGCCTGCGGTCCTACTTCGCCACGAAGCGCGTGACGCGCTTCGGAGAGGTCAACGTACGCGCTCGAACACCAGCACGTCGTCCATGTTGAACACTATGCGCCAGTTGGGGCTGGAGCGGAGGCGCTCCTCCAATCGCCGGACGACAGAGCCGTCGAGACCGCCTTCGTGCCCTTCCTTGCGAAGTATCCACGGGTCTTGGGCGTCGAGGAGAACCCACTCTGCTCGTCCGAGGATCGGCACGCTGTAGACGTACCTGCGCGCGGACAGGCGCAGCGCGGCCTTGTTCGTCGAGCTGACTGGTGCATCTGCGGGGATCTTTTCGACGGCTTCGCGCAACGCAGACGTGTGGCGCGCGCCGTACCGGTTCTTGACATAGGAATACGTGAGGTCCTTCTGGGCCGCCTCCCCGAGGACTCGATCCGCCCAGGGGGCGTTCGGCCACGGGGCGACCAGGGCCGTCGTGACGATGGACAGCGAGATCAAGGTCAGAATGACGAGGTTCCGCATCCTCGGTGCGAGCCGAGCGAGCCCGAGCGCTGTCGCTGCAATGAGGAACGGGATGATCGCCGCCGTGTAGTGGTGTCTTGGGTCCGTTCCGAGGGTTCCTTCGCTCAACCCGACTGCGAGGAGCTGGGGAGCCGAGACCGCCGCGAGCCCGGGTGCGAGGAAGAAGAGCCCCGCGAGGGGGAATCCGAGCAGGAGCAGAAAGCTGACGTTCGAGTGTGAGGCCAGCTCCGATGCGATAGTCCCGGGGTCGGTGAGAAGCGTGCGGATTACACCTTCCGGTGATCCGCCGACCCGCTCGTAGTAGCCGTAGAACGGACTCTCCGCTCCGCGGAAGTGGGGGACGATCACCTTGACCGCGATCGCGCTCCAGGCAAAGCCGGCGAGCGCGATTGCGAGCCCGGCTCGGCGGTGCCCGCGGGCGAGCCAGTACCAAAGCCCGAGGAAGGCGAGCGTGAGGCCCATGAGCTCGCCGGTCATGAGCACGAAGACTGCGCAGAGCGCGAAGCGCGCGAGTTTTCCCTCGTCGAGGAACCAGATCGCGTACATGAAGCACGGGATCGCGAGCGTGACCGGGTGCATCGCGTCGAGCGCGCTCCACGCGAGCCAGGGATACGCGAGGTAGAGGAGTGCCATCAGAGCGCCGGCAGCCTCGGAACCGAGGTGCTTGCGGGCGAGCCAGAAGACGGGGAGAGCGCCAAGCGCGCAGACGGCGATCTGGACGAAGGCGAGGAGCAACGGGGAGGGCCATACGAGCCAGGCCGGTGCGAGCAGGGCGAGAATCGGGTCGACGTGCGCTGCGAGTCGCGGGGCCTGCTCGCCCGTGGCTAACGTCACCTCGAGGGGGCGGCCGTGTGCGGTGCTCCACACTGCTTGCACCATGTTCCCCAGGTCGTAGCGCGCGAGACTGAAACTGAGGTAGTCGGATCTCACCACCGCGAAGAGCGCCGCCGTCCAAGCTGCGACAGCGCTCCAGACGACGAGGCGGCACGTGAGCTCGCGAAACAAGTCTGACTCGCCCGACGCTGGTGTTCCGTCCTCGACGTGCTCGGGCATCCCGGCGTCGGAAATAGGAACGTTCTCACGTGGGCGGGTCATGCGCATAGTCCTGAGTATCGAACGGGTCGGCCGTCCGCCCAACCCGAAACTCGACGTCCTACCCGCTAGGGAACAGGCGAGACGCGGCCGAGCATGAGCTCACCGGGTGCTCCGAGGATCGCCTCGGTCGTCGCGTTCGCCTTGAGTGTGGACGCCGTGACCGCGATGGGCCTCTTGAGCGTTCGCAGTGTCGAGTCCGAGATTTGAGGGAGCGACGGCGACACGTTCGCACCGAGAGGAACCGTGAGCTTCACGGCGCGCGTATCGATCTTCAACCAGCGACCGCCCGGGTATCGCCGGACGCGGTTGACCTCGAGCGTAGCCGAGCCCGCACCGGCAGCGATCAACTCGCCTCGCAGGCCGAGACTGAACACGGTGCCCTTTCGAGCGGCGAAGAGCGGGTGGCTCGCACGCTTGAGGTGCTTGAACGGATTCACGTCCGTCCCTCCCTTCGGATGCACTTCGAAGTGCAGATGCGGGTTGCCGTTGGCGTCTCCCGAGTCCCCGTTCCATGCCACCTGCTCCCCTGTGGAGACCCGCGCTCCATCGGTTACAGCGAACGTGACGTCCTTCACGCAGCCACCCTTGTTGTCGTTCCGGGACGTCAGGTCGTTGTTCAGGTGGATATAGAGGTACATCGTGCCGCTGCGCCCGTAGAGGTAGAGCATGCAGCCGCCGAGCCCCGACTCCGCGTACTCGATGCGCCCGTCCTCGACGGCGACGACTGGAGCGCGCCACGGGTTCTCCATGTCGATCCCCGCATGACGGCCGTTTCCCCGCGGGTCGCCGTAGTTGTCCCAGAGGTCGGTCTTTGCGACGAGCGGGAAGGCGAGCCGCGGAACTCCTTGCTCGCGTCCGCTGGCAGCTGGAGTCGTTATGGCTGCGGCCGCAAGGCCGGCGAGGAGGAGTGCGACGAAGGTCGCTCGTGCTGTCGTCCGGTGGCGGCTCATTACGAGGTAGCGCTCCGGTTCGCGCTCGAAGGGCGGGAGGCTACCAGACGCGCCTCGCCGATCGGCTTAGTAAAACAGCCTCTATGGCCGGCCCCGCGATGCCGATAGGCCTCGTACGATGGTGCGTACGAAGCCGACTATGGGCTCGACGCCGACACGGGGGACTCTTCTGCGCGCGCTGCCGTTTGTGCTCGCCGTTCCGGTGATCGTGGGCGTGGCGGTGGCCTATCTCGTGCTTTCCGCCGGGGGTCAAGGAGGCCCGCTGCCCGTCGCCCAGGGCTCGATCGGCGGAATGTTCCATCCTGTTGCGGGCGAGTTCGAGCCGGATACGACGACGCTCGAGGATTGCCGAGCGGACACGGGATGCCTCATGCAGGCCTTCGGCAACATCGCGTACAGGCGTGGCCCGAAGCCCGCCCTGGCACTGTTCGAGGAGCGCTTGGCTACTGATCCGGAGGTGGAAAAGAACTGCCATCGAATCGTTCACACGATCGGCTCGGCCGCGTTCAAGCGATACGGGGGAAGCGTGGCAAGAACGTTCTCACAGGGCTCGGCGACTTGTGTGTCCGGGTACTACCACGGGATTCTCGAGCGCGCGTTCCTCGGCATCAGCTCCACGGCACATCTCGTCGCGGTCGCACGTTCGCTTTGCGCTGGAGGGGATTTGCGGCGCCGCGGGTTCCTCGATTACCAGTGCCGCCACGGGCTCGGCCACGGACTGATGATCCAGACCGGATACGACCTGCCTCTGACGCTGTCGGTGTGCGCACGCCTCGGAACGGGCTGGGACCGCAAGGCGTGTGCGAGTGGCTCGTTCATGGAGAACACCGATACACGATTCGGCTTCCGTTCTCCGTGGCTCGACGACGACGATCCGCTGTACCCGTGCGAGCGAGTTGGGGAGCACAACCAACACTCGTGCTACCTGCGAGCGAGTTGGCGAATCCTCACGCTCTCCGGAGGCGACTTCGCGAAGACTGCCGCCGCGTGCGCTCAGCTCCGAGTTTGGGCTCGCGCCTGCTTCCGCGGGTACGGTCGAGATGCGGCCGAGAACGCTCGTTACGCACCCGAGAGGATTCGTGACCTCTGCGAGCTTGCAGCCGAAGGTCGCGCGAACTGTCTCCTCGGAGCCGCTCGTACGATTGCGAACGCCTCGGGGGCTCAGGGAATACGATCGGCTGCAGCGTTGTGTCGGGGCGCCGCGCGGGCAGTGCGCGCCGCGTGCTACTCCGGAGTCGGGCTCGTCATCGGGATGCTGCATCCGACTGATGCGAGCCGCAGGAGTGCGTGCGCACGGATCACGCGGGTGCACCAGACTTCATGTACGAAGGCAGCGATCGCCGAGGTCGACCCGAGCGGTCGCGCGTCCTGGGGGTAGCCGTCAGGTAGCGCGCCGGCACCTCAGACCGCCTCTATAGAGTCCGCACCGATGAAGATCGCCGTCTGCGTGAAGCAGGTGCCGGACGCGACCGTCCACAAGCGGATCGACCCCGCGACGAAACGGCTCGACCGCTCCGGCGAGGCGACCCTTAACCCAACCGACTTGAACGCCGTCGAGGAGGCACTGCGGATCAAAGAGGCGCAGGGCGGGGAGGTCGTGCTCGTATCGCTTGGCCCTGCGAAGGCGACCGACTCGCTGCGGAAGGCGCTCGCGATGGGCGCGGATCGGGCGGTGTTGGTTAGCGATGACGCGGCTGCGGGCTCCGACTTGCTTGGAACGTGCCGTGTGCTCGCCGCCGCGCTCGAGCGCGAAGCGGCCGATCTCGTTCTCTTCGGGCAGGCCTCGAGCGATGGCGACGGAGCGGTTCTCTGGGCCGCGGTGGCCGATCGACTTCGCCAGCCCATGATCTCGCAGGTTGCCTCGCTCACCGTCGACGCGGGCTCGATCACCGGGAAGAGGCAGACGGAGCACGGCTACGACGTCATCTCGGCCCCGCTGCCTGCGGTCATCGGCGTCTCCGACGCGATCAACGAGCCGCGGTACCCGTCTCTCAAGGGGATCATGGGCGCGAAGTCCAAGCCGCAGGAGTCGCTCTCTCTGGCAGACCTCGGAGTCGAACCGGGGGCCGCCGGCGAGGCGGGCTCGGAGACCACAGTCCTCGAGCTCGGATCGCCCCCCTCCCGGGGCGATCAGATCAAGATCGAGGACGACGGTAGCGCGGCGCAGAAGATCCTCGACCTCGTCCTCGAGAGGCGGCTCCTATGAGGGTGCTTGTCTTCCTCGAGCATCACGAGGGGCAGCTCGAGAAGGGTGGCCTCGGCGTTCTCGCGAAAGCTGCGACGTTCGGGAACGCGGCGGGCGTCGTGCTCGGTCCCGGAGCCTCCGACCTTGCGGCCCGCGCGGGCGCTTTCGGCGCAGTGAAGGCGTACGCATGCGACGACGACGCGCTCGCCGTACCGCTCCCGCAGCCGCGAGTCGATGCGCTCGCGGCTCTGGTGGAGAAGACCGGCGCGGACGCGGTCCTCTTTGCCGCCTCCGTCCTCGCTGCCGATGTCGCCGCGGGCCTCGCTGCTCGGCTCGACGCCGGACTCAACTGGGACTTGACCGACCTCGCCCTCGTCGACGGCGAGCTCATCGGGAAGCGCCCTGCCCTCGGGGACACGGTGCTCGTCGATGTCGGCTGGAAGGGATCTCCCAGGATCGGCCTCGTCCGGTCTGGAGCTTTCGACCCCGTCGAGACGGGCGGTTCGGCAGAGGTCGAGTCGTTCGACTTCGCTGCGGAGAACTTCTCGGCTCTCGCGACCCTGATCGAGCAGACGCAGGAGGAGTCGAGCGGGCCGTCCATCGAAGACGCGGAGATCATCGTCGCCGGCGGTCGTGGGTTGGGTTCGCCGGAGGCGTTCTCGCTGCTCGAGGAGCTCGCGGCCGCACTCGGCGGTGCAGTTGCGGCCACCCGGGCTGTCGTCGACGCCGGCTGGTACCCGTACTCGACCCAGGTCGGCCAGACCGGGAAGAACGTGTCGCCGAAGCTCTACATCGCCTGCGGAATCTCGGGCGCGATCCAGCACAAGGTCGGGATGCAGGGCTCCGGCACGATCATCGCGATCAACAAGGACCCAAACGCGCCGATCTTCGACTTCTGCGACATCAGCGTTGTGGGAGACCTCCATCAGATCGTCCCGAAGTTGACGGAGCTCGTTCGCTCCAACCGTGCGTAGTGGCCAGGCCGATCGACTTCGCGCCGGAGTTCGGCTCGGCCGACGCGGTTGGCGCACCTTCCGATCCCCGCGAAGAGCGTATCGAGGTCGGCGTAGCCATCGTCGGGGGCGGACCCGGCGGACTTGCGTGCGCGATCCGGCTCGGCCAGCTCCTAGAGGAACACCCAGAGGTGAAGGAACGGCTCGGCGACGTTCCCATCGCCGTGGTCGAGAAGGGCAAGCAACCAGGCTCGCACCTCCTCTCCGGCGCAGTCGTCAATCCGAGACCGCTCAGGCAGCTCTTCAAAGGCCGGCTCACCATGGCCGACATCCCAAATTACGGCGAGGTTCCGGGCGAAACGGTGTACCTCATGTCCAGGCGTTCGGCGGTGCGCATCCCGCCGCCTCCGACGATGCGGAACCACGGAAACTTCATCGTCTCGATCTCCGAGCTCGGCCGGTTTCTTGCGGAGCAGGCTGAGGCGCTCGGTGTCGCCGTCCTCCCGGAGACATCGGCAACGAAGCTACTCGTCGAGCACGGTCGGGTCGTCGGGATCCGCACCGGTGATCGCGGGCGCGGCCGAGAAGGCGAGCAGCTCGCGACCTTCGAGCCCGGGAGTGACATCACGGCCGGGCTGACCGTGCTTGCAGAGGGAACCCAAGGATTCCTCACAGGCGCGGCGATCGAGCGCTTCGGGCTCCAGGGCGAGAACGCGCAGATCTGGGCGCTCGGGGTGAAGGAGATCTGGCGCGTCCCCAGGCCGCTTCGGCGGATCGTGCACACGATGGGCTGGCCGCTTCGAAAGTCGGCCAGCTACGGCGAATTCGGTGGCTCGTTCATCTACCCGATGGGCGACGAGCTCGTCACGGTCGGGTTCGTGGCGGGCCTCGAGGCGAAGGACGTCGAGTTCTCCGTCCATGACATCCTCCAGGAGTTCAAGACGC
>JAOUHF010000010.1 GCA_029865325.1 Thermoleophilia bacterium | reverse complement strand
ACGACCCGCCGCCGGCTCGAACGGAGCTCCGCCTCGAGGAGGTGCAAGACCAGCAGCAGGCGAGGACGTTCGCGCGTGTCGTCTGCGTCGGCTATGGGCTGCCCGGAGCGCTCGAGTCGGTCATCGCGCGTGCGCCGGAAGCGGGTTGGATCTGCTGGCTCGCCATGGAGGGCGACGAGCCTGCGTCGGCGGCGGGCCTCTACGTGGCCGACGGGATTGGCTACCTGGGATTCGCCGCCACACTGCCGGAGCACCGTGGGAAGGGCGCACAGGGCGCACTCCTCGCAGCGCGGATCCGGCGCGCGGCAGAGCTCCGCTGCGACACCGTCATCACAGAGACAGGCGAGTTGCAGGATCAGCGTCCGTCGAACTCGTACCGCAACATCCTCCGGAGCGGGTTCGAGGAGGTCGCCGTGACGGCGAACTGGCTCGGGCACACCTGAGCTCAGGCCGCGTCGCCCGCTGCGTGCGCCTCGAGATCGGCCATCGAGACGAACTCGAGCGCCGAGGCATGCGTCGCCTCGAGTACGACCGGTGCGGCGACGCCCGCTTCGAACGCCTCCTGCCACCGCGCGGCGACCACGCACCAGCGATCCCCGGGCCGCAAGCCGGGAAACATCCACTGCGGCTGCGGCGTAACCAGGTCGTTCCCGCGTGACACCGAGAACTCGAGGAACTCTTCGGTCATGACGGCACAGACAACGTGGAAGCCGGCATCGACGCCCTCCGTGCGACAGTAACCGTCACGGAAGAACCCGGTCACCGGGTCGAAACAACAGGGCTCGAGCTCGCCGCCGAGGACGTTCATCGCGCCGAGCTTAGCCCCGCGAGGTCGTGACCGTCGCCCGCAGATCAGACGAGCTGAACTTGCTGCGCGAGCGCGTCGCAAACTACGCGACTGCTCGAGATCCAGCCAAAGAGCGTTTCGACGACGAGCAGCGAGGCGTCGTGATTCGTCCGCGCCAGACCGGCGCCGATCGGCTCAGCCGTGCAGTCCTCGAGAACGATGCACGAGTAGTCGCGGAACGCAGCGTCTCGTACCGTCGACTCGACGCAGACGCTCGTCGTACAGCCGGTGACGAGTAGGTACTTCGCTCCGAGTCCACGAAGCACGTCGTCCAACTCCGTCTCGAAGAACCCGCTGTAGCGGTGCTTGGACACGAGGTGGTCGCGGGGCTCGGGTGTGAGAACATCGAGAATCTGCGTGTTCCACGTCCCTCGCACGAGGATCCGGCTCGTGGAGCCGTCGGGCGCGACCACCTCGTCTCCGACGCGGAGTGGCAGATGCTTGATCCAATGCGGGCCATCGGCCGGACCGACGTCGGAGAGATCCGGAGCATGCTCCATTTTCAGGTAGACGACCGGGATACCCACATCGCGCGCTGCCCCTAGAACCGGGCCGGTCGCCGCTGCTGCTTTCGTGATCCCGCTGATGTCGATGCCGGCCAGCTCGAACATGCCACCCGGCGCGCCGAAGTCGTTCTGCATGTCGACGACGACGACGGCCGTTCGTTCCGGATCGACGAGCAGCGGGGCCGGCCTCGCATCCAGCGCGAGCATGCGCCTCATCATACGACGCACGCGGAGAACGGTGCCCGTGTGTCGAGGTGGGAATTAGGCCCAGCCGGTGACGAGCCACCGGCCGCGACGGAAGCGCGCGGTCATCAGCGCCAGCCGCACGAGGATGAGGATCACGAGCGCCGCCCACACCCCACGGATTCCCCAGTCGCCGACCAGCGAGCCGACGAGAACGGCAACGCAGGCGAGGAACGCAGCCACCATCGAGCCCGCGAGGAACGGCCCGTCTCCTGCTCCGATCAGAATCCCGTCGAGCGCGAAGACCGCACCGTTCAGCGGCTGCATGACCGCGAACAGCGGCCAGAGGAGCGCAGTTTCGTCGAGGACCGCCGCATCGCCCGTGAACGCCCGCGGGAGCACGCTCGAGAGCACCAGCATCAGAGCCGCGAAGGCAGCGCCAAGCCCAACTGAGAGCCAGATCATCCGGTCGCCCGCACCGTATGCCTCGTCCTGCCGACCGGCGCCCAGCTCACGCCCGACGATGATCTGCCCGGCGATCGCAACGGAGTCGAGGACGAGCGCGAGGAAGATCCAGAGCTGGAAGGCGATCTGATGCGCCGCGATCGAGGCCTCCCCGAAACGCGTCGCCACTGCACCTGCAAGGACAAACGCGCCCATGAGTGCTGAAGTGCGGACGAAGATCCACTTCCCGAGCGAGAGCACCCGGCGCGCGAGAACGATCTGCACGCGCATCTCGCCAGGCTGCAGCCGACGGACGATCACGACGATGAACGCTGCGCCCATCCCTAGCTGGGCGATCGCAGTCCCCCACGCCGAGCCCTCGATTCCCCAGTCGAACCCATAGACGAAGAGGACCTCGAGCACGAGGTTCACGACGTTCCCGGCGATGAGGATCGCCAGTGGAGTTCGGAGATCGGCCACCCCGCGCAGGTAGCCCTGGCCTCCGAGTGCGAGAAACGCGGCCGGGAAGCCGACGGCCGCGATCCGCAAGTAGGTGACCGCGTAGTCGGCTGCATCGCCCTCTCCACCCATGAGCGAAACGAGCGGCTCGGCCAGCACTGCGACGAGCACCGACACCGCGATGCCGAAGGCGAGCGATAGCCAGACAGCCTGCGCCCCGAGCCGTCGTGCGGTCTCGCTCTCCCCGGCTCCGCCTGCGCGCGCGACTTGTGCCGTCGTCCCGTACTGGAGGAAGTTGAAGATCGCGAAGAGCCCGCCGAGGATCGTGAACGCGATCCCGAGAGCGGCGAGCTGGGACCGTCCGAGATGACCGACGATCGCGGTGTCGACGAGGAGGTAGAGCGGCTCCGCGGCGAGGGCGCCCAGCGCGGGGAGCGCGAGCCGCACGATCTCGCGGTCGTACGGAGAGCGCAGCCTCACGCGCCGCGAGTGGCTTCGATCGTCGCCTCGTAGGCCGCGACGTAGCTCTGCACCATGTTCTCGGGCGAGAACCGCTCCTCGACCTCGCGGCGGATCACCGCAGGATCGAGCGAATCGGCGAGCGCGAGGATTGCCGGGTCCTCCATGTCGCGGTAGTTGTCGACCATGACGCCCGTTCGCCCGTGGTCGATGATCTCGGGGACTGCACCTCGGCGCGTCGAGATCACAGGTGTCCCGCACGCCATCGCCTCGATCATCATCAGCCCGAACGGCTCCTCCCAGTCGATCGGGGAGATGAGGGCCCGAGCGCCCAGCAGCAACTCGACCTTGTCGGCGTGTCCGACCTCGCCCACGTACTCGATCGAGCCTCCGAGATGGGGTCGGATGAACTCGTCGAAGTACCTGATCTCGAGGGGCTCGCGGCACTTGGCAGCGATCTTCAGCGGCAGGCCCATCTCGAGAGCGACGGCGAGCGCCCGGTGCGCTCCCTTCTCCGGGCTCATGCGCCCGAGGAAGACGAGGTAGTCGCCGCCCGACTTCCGACGGAAGGGAAACATCGAGAGATCGAGCGCGTTCGGGCAGTTCGCGATCCACGGAAGCGCCGGCTTCGGCTTCCGCTGGTTCATCGAGATCGAGATCAGCTTGGCATTCGGCGCGAGGTCGACGACCTGCTCGTAGAGGCGGCCGGGCTGGCCGTCGAGCGGTCCGTGCACCGTGTGGCAGAACGGCACGCTGACGAGGCCGGCGAATGCGAGACCGAGCAGTCCGGTGTGATCGTGGAAGACGTCGAACGAACGGGCCTTGCGGAACGCATGGACCGCATGCTGCATCTCCCAGTACGTATGCCCGATCCATTCGCTGGGGGCCGTCTGGAAGACCGCCTCGAGACGGGCGCGAGTCTGCGAGTCACCGGAAGCGAACAGCGTGACGTCGTGGCCGGCGTCGACGAGCCCGTCAGCGAGCAGGGCAACGACGCGCTCGGTTCCCCCGTACGCCTCGGGGGGCACCGGGAACCACACGGAACAGACGAGGCCGATCCTCATTGCCTAGACACCTCGGAGATGGTGACATGGCCACGCTCAACTGCAACCGTCCACGTGCGACCGTAGGCGCGGACGCCCTCGACTGTGAGCCCGTCGAGCCAGCTCGGCAGCTCGTCGGTCACGGTCGAGATCAGACGCTGGCGGGCACGGTCCGGTTCTATTCCCAGGAGAACCCTGACGAGGAGGACGGGGGTTCCGGCCGCCCATGCCTGCGGGCGAGCGGCTGTCGGGTAAGCAATGGGGAACGGTGTCTCACCCCGGGCGTAGCCCGCGAAGACCTCGGGAAGCGACCAGTCGAAGTATGCGGCAGCTTCGATCAGAGCCCGCGAGACGCGCCGAGCCTCCTCGACATAGCCATGCCGCGCGAGCCCCCACACGGCTAGGGCGGAGTCGTGCGGCCACACCGTTCCGTTGTGGTAACTGATCGGGTTGTACGCAGCCGCGTCGCTCGCCATCGTGCGGATTCCCCAGCCCGACCACAGCTCGGTCGAGAGAAGCTGGTCGACCGTCGGTTGGACGCGCTCGGGAAGGACGATTCCGCTCCAGAGGAGATGGCCCATGTTCGAGCAGCGCGCATCGACGGGCCGTTTCTCCCCGTCGATCGCCAGTGCGTAGAAGCCGCCGCGCTCATCGACCCAGAACGCCTCGTCGAAGCGGGCTCGGAGATCGTTCGCCTCCTGTTCCAGACGGTCACCGAGCGCAGGATCGCGCCACACCTCCCGGGCGATTTCGGCGAGCCCGCGTTTTGCGTCGTACACGTAACCCTGAACCTCGACCGGAGCGATCGGCGGCTCGGCGAACCGGCCGTCGTGGAACCGCTGCGAGTCACCCGAGTCCTTCCAGGATTGGTTCGCGAGCCCGTGGTCGACATGCCGGCTGTACTCGACGAACCCGTCGCCGTCGCGGTCGCCGTAACGGTCGATCCACTCGAGGGCGAGAAGCGCGGGCTCTTGTAGCCGGGTCGCAAGCGTGGAGTCGTCGGTCCACCGCCACGTCTCTGCGAGGAGGACGAGGAAGAGCGGCGTCGAGTCGAGCGAGCCGTAGTAACGAGGAAACCAGGTCTCCGCGCAGCGACCGCGCCTGACCTCGTGAACGATCTTCCCCGGTTCAGCATCGATCGTGGGGTCATCCTCCTGCGCCTGTAACTCGGCGAGGGCGTCGAGCGCGCCGATCCCGACCTCGGGACCAAGAAGAAGCGTCTGGAGAGAGGTGATTGCGGTGTCACGCCCGAACACGGTCATGAACCACGGCATCCCGGCTGCGAACAGCGGCCGTCGGTACTCGCCCGTCCGCATGCGCAAAGCCGCAAGGTCGGCGATCGACCGATCGAAGGCGTGCCTGAGACTCTCCCAGCCGCCGCGCACGCGAGGAACGCGCAGCGTCCAGGCCGCCACGGCGTCCGCCGCGGTCTCACGCTCCCCGTCGATGTTCTCGGGCGGCGCGATCTCGGCCTCCCCGTCCAGTGAGGGCAGCACGTCGACTCTCAGATCCCACTGCTCGTTCGGCTCGAGTGCGACGTCGAAGGCCACCGCCTCGTCGTCGAGGCGCCCGGAATGCGAGAAGACGACCCGGGTGCTGAGATCCCCGGCGGGATCGACGATCGAAAGCCGTCGCTGCTCTGTGTCATATGTGGCCGGAGCAGCATCCGGGAGCGCCGCGGCATGGACCGGATCGCCGAGAGCGAAATCGTGCTGCTTCACCGAGATGATGTCCGCGAAGTCGGCGGCGATCTCGAGAGCGAGCGTGAACTCGAGTCGCTCCATGCTCTCGTTCCGCACGATGATCTGTTCCCGTAACCCCGTTCCGACAAACCGCTCGCGGGCGATCGAAAGGGCATCCCGCGGCAGCCCGTTCGGCGCGTTACGAAGGTAGAAGGCGGCCTGGAAGTGCTCGACCCGGCCAGAGGACAAGAGCAGCGGGCTCGCGTCCTCGATCCGAAGGGCGAGTCGAGAGAGGAAGCGCGTGTCGTGCGCGAAGAACCCGCTCGTGTCGGCAGCGATGTCGCCGAGCTCGTCGCAGATGCAGAACGTTGATCCCTCGAGGATCGTGAGCATCGAAGGGTGCGCTATTTCTCGCGGCGCACGACCCGCGCCCCACTCGACTGGGCAAGCGCCTTGATCACGATCTCGTCGATGTTGACGTGGAGTGGGCGCGTGAGAGCGAAGAGCACGCAGTCCGCAATCTCCTCCGGTGTGACCGGCTCGACGCCTGCGTAGACGGCCTTCGCGGCGTCTTCGTCGCCTCGGAAGCGCACCAGCGAGAACTCGGACTCCACGAGGCCTGCATCCACAGTCGTGATCCGGATGGGGCGCCCGAGAAGATCCTCGCGAAGCGCGTAGACGAACCCGCGCAGCCCGAACTTCGCAGCAACGTACGAGGCGGCGTTCTGGTACGCCTGGCGCCCTGCTACCGAACCCATGAAGACGATGTGTCCCTGGTCGCGAATGTGCGGAAGGCAGATACGAGTCATGCGCAGCACGCCGTCCACATTCGTATGCAGGACGGTCGCTTCGTCGTCGGGATTCGACTCCCAGAACGGGTAGCGGCCTAGAGCAAGGCCGGCGTTGTTGAAGAGGATGTCGACCCCGCCGAGCTCCGATGCGGCCCGCGTGACGAACGCGGCGCAGCTCTCCTCGTCGGTGACGTCGAGCGGAAGAGCGAGGTCGGCCTCGATGCGCGCGACGCGACGCGCGCCGCCCGCGACGCGGACACCGGCCGCGCGCAGCTTGCGCACGGTAGCGGCGCCGATGCCGCTCGACGCGCCCGTGACGATCGCCGTCTTGCCTTCGAGTTCCATGCGCCGGGAGCCTAGTCCGCCGAGGCCATGCCCGGGGTCAGACCCCGGGTCTGACCCCGGGTCATGCGTAGGCCAGCGCGGTCTTGCGCCAGAGAGCTAGCTGAGCTGGACGGACTCGATGGCGATTGGCTCGAGCGGGCGGTCTCGCATGTCTCGCTCGACGAGCGAGATCCGGTCGGCGACATCCTGCCCTGCAGTAACTCGGCCGAAGACAGTGTGCTTGCCATTCAGCCACGAGCAGTCCTCGGCGGTGACGATGAAGAACTGCGAGCCGTTCGTGTCCGGTCCGGAGTTGGCCATCGCGAGGTAGCCACGCGCGACCGGGTGATCGTTGAACTCGTCCTCGAACGTGTACCCGGGTCCACCGGTGCCGTCGCCCCGCGGGCATCCGCCCTGAATCATGAAGTCGGGGATCACGCGATGAAAGACACCACCGTCGTAGTAGCCGTCGGCGGCGAGCTTCGTGAAGTTCTCGACGGTCCGAGGCGCATCGCCGTCGAAGAGCTCGATTTCGATGGCACCTTCGCTCGTGGTCATGATCGCCTTCGACACGGCCGCGACGCTACCAGTCGGTGCCACCATCGAGTGGGACGAGGCGTCTGAGCACAACGAGTTCGTAGTCCGGCAGGCCGTCATCCAGGCGCCACATCTCAGACCTCTGAGCCCCACCCGAAGGGGTTCCCTCGTCCGAGGGACACGCGGTTCCGAGTGGGTGCCGACCTTGATCTCATGCTGCGGCGATCCGCTGTACTCCTCCTGCTCGCGCTCGCCGCGGTCGCGGCGCTCGCGTCGAGCGGCGCTAACGCCACTCGCGCAGCCACCGCAGACATCCTCGACGTCGAGGCCCGACCCTTCTCGGCCATGGTCAAGTGGCGCGTCTCCGACCCGGGTCGGATCGTGCTCGAGGTGGGGCTGGATGACCGCTACGGCATCTGGTCTCCCACAACGGTCGCGCACAACGCACTGACCGCGCGCACGACCCTCTCTGGTCTCGAGCCCGCAACGACGTATCGATTCCGGGTCGTCGCGCGTTGGCGAAACGGGATGAAAGCCGAAGCGCGCGGCTCGTTCCGCACGGACCCGTGGCCGTCGTCGACGGCCGCGACCGCCGTGCCCGCTGCTGCCGACGTCTCGACGCCCAGCTCTGCGTCCCCGTTCGTGTTGCCACCCGCGCTCCCACCCGGCGTCACCCCGGCGCCGCCGTCGAGCACCGGCGCGCTTCCTCCCGGAACACCAAAGGTGGAGAGCTCGTCGCCGCTCCGCCTGAACGGCAGCGCGATCTTCCCGCGCATGGTCTGGCGACAGTGTCCGACCTACTACCCGACGAGCATGGGAGCGGGGATCAACCTCTTCCTCGGCGTGAGCTGTGCGGAGCCCGACGAGCAGTTCGACCGGCTCGCGGGTCGCGCAATCTCCACCGTCGACGCCAAGACGCCCGGGATCTCAGGCCCTGGTGTCGTCGGATGGCATCTGCCCGATGAGGCAGACGTCTCCGTGGGAATCGTGGAGAGCCTCCCGAAGCCACAGGCGAGCGGGAGGGTCACGTTCCTGACGCTGACCGACAAGTTCTCGGTGAACGCCGCCCCCGGTCCCTTTGGGAAGAGCATCTATCCGAAGTTCTTCGAGCGCGGGGACGTGATCGGGTTCGACACGTATCCGGTCGAGGTCCGCTGCTCGCTCGCGCAGATCGACAACGTCTACTGGATGCAGCGCGAGCTCGTCTCGCTCACCGGCGGCAAGCCGACGTTCCAATGGATCGAAGCCGGACCGATGGAGCACTGCCACAACAACGAGGATCCGACTCCCGTAGTCGTCCGCGCCGAGACCTGGCTGGCGATCGCCGGCGGCGCCCGTGGCATCGGCTACTTCCCCGACTGGTGGGCCGAGGACATTCGCAACGAGGTGCGCCTCGTGAACCGGGAGATCCTGGCCCTTGCCCCTGCACTCCTCGCACCCGTCGCGAAGGCGAACTGGTCGACCGAGAGCCCCGTGCGCGTGGGAGCTCGCCGCTACAACGGCGCGACATACGTCATCGCCGTGAACACGTCGACCTCCCCGACGAGCGCGTCGTTCACGATTCCGGGTCTCGGCGGCCGCAAGCTTCGCGTCTTTCGCGACGGGCGTGTCGTCACTCCACTCGGCGACCTCGTCGTGGACAAGCTTCCGGGTCTGGGCGTTGCCGTGTACATCGTCGCGCCCCCAGGCTGGTAACCCGCGCGCCTCTGCAGTACGGGTTAGCGGCTCCTTGGCACCTTCGGCGGCAGGGAACGGGCATGCGCGACGGCCTTCTCGACCCAGTTCCGCAACGCCACGCCGCGCAGACCTGCCGAGTCGACGTAGACCATCCCGGTCATCGGTCGCCCCGTGAAGTCCATGGGCCGGACATGCGCGCGTTCGAGTACGGCTTCAGCGCCCTCGGCGCCAAGCCTCAGCATGAGGTCCTCGCCAACGACGCCGCAGGCCATGTGGCCGTCGACCATGAACGCCAGCCCGCCGAACATCTTGCGCTGGGTGACACCGTCCTCAGGTGCGAGGGCGTCTCGAACCCGGTCGGCGAGTGTCTCGTCGTACGCCATCAGCCGTCCAGTGAGACGGGGAGCCCGAGCGCCGGGAAGAGGTCCGTGTGGCCCGCGAACCCCGTGACGCTCGCCACGGCCTCGCCCTCGAGCGCGAACACCATCACGCCGTACGCCTGGTACGCCCCGGCGTCGTCCTCCAGATAGGCCGCCACCGCAGGCTGGCAGTTGGCGCGCGTCGGAACGAGGCGAATGCGCTCGAGCGCCCCTGCGGCGGGCACCGTGCGGAAGAAGTCCCCGATCGCCTTGGTACCAGTGAGGCGCATGGGCTCGGGCGGCATGGTGAGCACCGCGTCCTCGACGAGAAGCTCGACGATCCCGTCGACGTCGACCGCTTCCCAGGCCGCGACGAACTTCTTCATGACGCGTGCCTCGGCCTCGGCAGAAGCAGGAGCGTGGTCACGCGCGAGCCTCCCCGCCGTGCGCTCGCGATGGAGCGTCCCGCGCGCCCGCTGCAGTGCGCTGTTGACGGAGGCGACGTTGTCGCCGAGCAGATCTGCGACCTCCTTCGCCGACCACCCGAGGGCCTCCCGAAGCACGATCACGGCACGCTGCCGGGGCGGCAGGAGTTGCATCACGCTCACGAATGCGAGTCCGACCGACTCGCGTTCCTCGACCTCGATGTCCGTCTCGAGCAGGCGGTCCGGGTACGGCTGCAGGTACTTCGCGATCTCCACCTCTGCCGGATCCAGCGCCTCCGGGGTCCGCGCGCGACGCTCGATCGCGCGGAAGCACACGTTCGTCGCGATCCGGTAGAGCCAGGCCCGAAGGGACGCGCGCGACTCATAGCGCTCGAGCCCGCGCCACGCTCTCAACAGCGTCTCCTGCAGGGCATCGTCTGCGTCGTGGAGCGAGCCGAGGAGCCGGTAGCAGTGGACGTGAAGAGCCCGCCGGTGCGGCTCGAGCAGGCGCTCGAACGCCTGGCCGTCCCCGCCGCGAGCTGCCGAGAGCAGTGCTGCCTCATCAGCCCATATCGCCGCACCCGTCGTCATTCCCGGGAGGCTACTCGCCTGGGTTCGGGGGATCTGCCCCGATCTCGGTCCACGTGTTGGCCTCGAACGCACCAGGTCGCCCGCCGAGCGCGATGAACCGGATCCCCTGGGGGCCGGGCAGGATCTGCCGCATCTGGTCAGGTCCAACGCGCGCCATCGACCCAGGCCTCAGCTCGAACTCCGCTTCGTCCGCGATCAGCGTCGCCGACCCCTCGAGCGGGATGTAGACCTCCTCTTGGTTCGCGTCGTAGGCATTCGCTCCGTGGTTGTGATTCGGGTATCCGTCCCAGTTCGGCGGGAGTGTCAGCACCTGCATTCCCCAGGCCGAGACTCCGAGCTCCGCGCGGGCGCGCCGCGCGACGCCACCGAAGATCCCGTCCATCTCGTCGATCTCTCGAACCGTCACATCGGGCATGCCTTCCTCCTCGTCCGGGCGCTCCGGCTGAGCGCCTTCACCCCGTGTAATCCGCGGAGTCGTGTGGACTCATCGGTCAAGCTCCGGCGGCTGTCGAATGAGGCGGCGGCGGCGCTTCGCGGTGCTCGTCTCGCTGCGAGTTCAATGCTGCGGGCGATGGGTTCGATCTCTGCCCGGCCGATGGAGTTCTGCTGGGGGTTGCCTCCTGGCTCTGTCTCGTTCGAGGGATGCGCAGCTTCACCCGCTGGAGGCATAGGAATGCGTTGCCTCGCGTGAATGGATCCTTGCTCACAGACATCCGCGAGTTCGGAGCGACATTGGAGGTGAGCCCGGGCGCCAACCTCGAAATCGCCGCACCCAGCAGCGAGGGGGATGCGGGGCAGCGGCGGTGTCCATATCAACCAAGGGGAGATTCAGTGAGTGGTAGAACGACCACCTTCGGGCGCTCGCGCTCGATCATCGTCATCATTGCTCTTGCTTTTCTGCTGACAGCGCTCCCCGCAGTGGCCGGGTCGAATAGCACGACCCTGCCGAACGGAGCGCAGCTGTCCGTATCGATCGACAGCCCGGCAGACGGAACGGAGTTCCTCGCGGACGGCGTGCCGGTGCCGGTCCCGGTGAGCGGCACGGCGAGCATCGGCCAGGGAACGCCTCAGGCCACGATCGTGTACGTCTTCGACGCCTCGGGTAGCACCGGAAGCTCCGGTGGGGCCTGCGGCACCGTCCTCGACTGTGAGAAGACGTTCTTCACCGGCCTGAACACCGCAGCAGCAGGCAGTGGATCCGTCAACCAGATCGGGCTCGTCGTCTTCGGAGCCAATGCCGTGCAGGCGGACATGACGCCCGCCGGCGGCGACGATCCGCTGGGTGCGCCGTCCGACGGCAACACGGCGATCAACTCGATCGTCCTGACCGGCGGCGGCTTTGGCTACCAGGTCGGCCAGTACACGGCGAAGAACGGGAACGCCGACGGCACCAACTACGCCGCGGCGCTCCAAGAGGCACTGAACGTGCTCAACGCGAGCACGGATCCGAAGAAGTTCCTGGTTTTCGCATCCGACGGGCTGAGCAACCAAGGGGGGTTGGCTGCATTCAACGCCGCCGTCACGGCGATCGCGGCGACGGGTGCGGTGGCCAACTCGATCGCGATCGGGTCCGGCGCCGCCTGCACGGGCGGAACCGACGGAGACCTCGCCAACATCACGGTCAACGGAGGCACCTGCTACGCGGTCGCCGACCCGAACGACCTGCCGGATCTCATCCCGAACCTGATCGGCTCCACGCTCACGAGCGTCGAGATGAGCGTCGACGGCGGAACACCGACTCCGTTGACAACCGTGCCCCCGACCCCGCAGGTCGGGCCCGCCATGGTCACCTACTCGACGATGACGGCCGGGTTGAGCCCCGGAAGCCATCAGATCTGCGTGACCGCGTCTGGAACCGACGCCACGGGCGGGAGCGCGAACGTCACGACATGCGTGACCGTCAAGGTCTACGACCTCGTGCTCACACCGGCCAGCGCTACGAACGAGCTCGGCTCGGACAACACCCACACGGTCACGGCCACGCTGAACGGCCCGCCAGGATCAGTGGGTGGCTACCTCGTGAACTTCGCCGTGGGCGGCCAGAATGCCGGAGCCTCGGGCGCCTGCAACCCGGCGGACTGCAAGACGAACGCAGCCGGGGAGGTCACGTTCACGTACTCGGTGCCGGTCGCACCGAGCAGCCTGGGCGACGACACGGTCGACGCCAGTGTCACGCTCGGAGATCCGACAGGTGCTACGGACACGGAGCAAGTGACGAAACGGTGGGCGGACACGACCCCGCCGGCCGCCGCCTGCTCTCCCACGACCAACCCGTCCGGGAAGAACGTCCCGCCGGCCGGCAACAACCCGGCGAGCGGACAGAACCCCGATGGCTTCTACGTGCTGACCGCGACAGACGACGTCGACCCGAATCCGCAGATCACGGTTGCGGATACGGGGAGCAGCTTCGTCGCCGGACCCTACGCGAGTGGCACGAAGATCAAGCTCGTCCAGGCGCCCGGCGGGAAGCCGAATGTCAAACCGGGACCCGGCGTGATCGACTGGCATATCACGCTCAAGGGCGATGCCCTTGTGACCGCGACCGACGGGTCGGGCAACAGCGCGACCGTCAGCTGCAAGGTCCCGCCTCCCCCCAAGTAGCGGAGCACGAGTCGTAACGACGCGAGGGGCCTATGTCGGGCCCCTCGCGCCTGTCACTCACGCCACGGTGTGCTGCCGCTCGGCCCTCTGACGCACACCTGATGCACACCCGTGCCACCCGCTGGTGCCGCCAAGACCTATGTATGGAATTTGCACGTGTATGGAATTTGCACGCCACGTCGTCCTTGCCATGCTCGTCAGTTCCGCCGCGCTGGTCCTGTACGGCGGCGCGCGGCGCGGGTCGCTTCATCGCCAGTCGAAGTACTCGCGATGGATCTGCCTGGAGGGCACGCCCGCGCGCCGCAGCTGGGTCTGGAAGCTGCGCAGCATCCCCTGCGGGCCACACATGAAGACTGACAGCCCACTCCGATCGCTGTCGGCAACGGCGAGAACATGCTCGACCGTGAGGCGACCGTCGACGCTCGTGTCGATCATGTGCGCGCGCAAGGACTCAAAGCGATCGGCGATCCCGCGGATCTCGTCGGCGAGTGGCGCCTCGCCGTCCGCGGTGTAGAAGAAGTCAACGCGGTAGGGCAGATGAGCGTCGAGCGCGCGGAGCCAACTGAGGAACGGCGCGACGCCAACGCCCCCTGCAATCCATACTTGCCGATCGGTCCCCTTCCGGTGGCTGAAGCGCCCGTGAGGACCGCCTATGACCGCGGGCATGCCCGGCTCGATCAGCTCCTGCAGGCGCGACGTGTAGTCGCCGAGCGCTTTGACGGTGACGCGGAGGACGTCCTCTTGCGGGGCGCTTGAGATCGTGAAGGGGTGCCGGTGCCAGCCATCCTTGGCTTCGAGGTAGACCATGGCGAACTGGCCGGATACGAATTCGACCCTGCGGCCGATCGGCCGCAACGCGACCTCGACGAGACCGTCGCCGATCTCGCGCACCGCGTCGACCTCGTAGTCGTGCAACGAGAGAAAGAAACGCGCGAGCAGCTCGCGGTAGACGTAGAACCCAACCCCGACGGCTCCGACCGCGACGTAACTCCAGCGAAGAACGGGAGCGTTGTGAAAGGACGTCCCATCGAGCACGCCGTGCACGAAACCCGCGGCGACGAAGAGCCCCGTGGTGCGATGCAGCGCCCGCCAGCGGTCATAGCCGCCGAACATGCGGCGAACGTCACGCACGACCGGTGCTTCGCGCGCGGCGCGCACAAGGCCCCGCAGCGGCGAGGGCACGACGGACTGCCAGCGCGGCAGGATCGCCCACAGTGCGAGCGCCACGAGGCCGATCGCCCCGATCACTCCGAGCGGCCCGCCGAGCGTGGTGCCGTGGGGGTTCGACGACAGCAAGATGTGAGGTGCCAGCAGGACCAGACCGGTGATCGCTACGCGGCGATGCCAGATCGCAGCACGGTCGATCCCGTCGAACCACTCTTCCACCCACGGCAGCGTGCTGATCAGTACGAGACCGATCGACAGCAGCAGAATCGATTCCGCGCCCAGAAACTGCCCGACATAGCTCCCGGTCGGCCCGCCTGCGGGCCGCGCAACGAGCCACAAGACGCCCATGCCGCAGACAAGGACGCCGATCGCCGCCGGCCCAACCTCTCGGGCGACGAATCTGCCACCCACGTGCGCAACCCTACGTCAGAGCTACGGCGCTAACGACCGTCACCCCCCGGCACTCCCCCGTGCGTTCGTTGATCAACGCGGAGTCACTCCACCCTCGTCGTCCAGCACGTCTGCTGCCCGGAGTACTGGGAGCGGGAGTTCTGTGTTACCTGGTATTAGACGCTTGGTATCAAGGATGTGCCCGCCGCCGACGCGGGCGAGTCGCTGGTCCACGACGAGAGCGAAGGTGCTTTGGGTCGAAGGAATGACGTTCGCGCAGTAAGGCATCTCCGCCAGCCGTGGTTTCGTTCAGAGCGGGCGTTGCCGCGATTGGTGCTGCGTCCGCTTGAGCGGTACCTGAAGCTGGAGGCTGGCAGCGCCTCGTTGTTGTTCGCTGCAGCTGTGGTCGCGCTCGTGTGGGTAAACGGGTGGCCTGAGGCGTATGAGCGCGTCTGGTCGAGGAGCGTGACCGTCGACCTTGGGCCGCTGCTGATCGAGGAAGACCTAAGGCACTTGATCAATGACCTGTTGATGGCGGTCTTCTTCTACGTGGTCGCGCTCGAAGTGAAACGCGAGATGATTTTTGGCTCGCTGCGTGACCGACGGTCAGCTGCTGTTCCAGTCGCTGCGGCGCTCGGGACGATGGTTGGCGCAGCCCTGACATATGTCGCGGTCAACCTGATCGGCGACGGCGACCTTCGTGGCTGGGCAATCCCGATCGCGACCGATATCGCCTTCGCAGTTGGAGTGCTGGGGCTCGTGGGACGACGGGCGCCGACGGAGCTGCGCGCGTTCATGTTGACTCTGGCGGTCGTCGACGATCTCGGCACGATCGTTGTGATCGGGGTCTTCTTCTCACAGGGCATCTCGCTGGTTTGGCTCGCCGCCGCCGCCGCGGTCGGCCTGGCCGTAGTGGTGGCGCAGCGCGTCGGGGTGCGCTCGCTCGTTCCGTACGTTCTCCTCGCGGGCCTGCTGTGGCTCGCTGTGTTCGAGTCGGGCGTGCATGCGACGATCGCCGGGGTCGTGCTCGGCTTCTTGACACCGGCCGCGGCGTTCTATTCGCCGCAGAGGACAGCCGAGTTCCTCCGCGCCCGTTTGACCGAGATCTCGGGTCCTGATGGCGAACTCGGCGAGGCAGCGCTGCTCGAGACCTCCAGGGTTGCGAAGGAGTCCGTATCACCGCTGGCGCGGTTGGAGGAAAGCCTGCATCCGTGGAGCGCGTATGTGATCCTTCCGCTCTTCGCCCTCGCCAACGCGGGGGTGCAGGTCTCACGCGACGGGGTCGCGGACGCCTTGAGCGGACCGGTCGGCCTGGGCATCCTGCTGGGCCTGGTCGTGGGTGCTCCGCTCGCCGGGGTGCTGTTCGCGTGGGGGATGGTTCGCCTCGGCCCTGGCCGTATGCCCGATGGCCTGGACTGGCAAGCGATTGGAGGCGTCGCGCCACTCAAGGGAATCGGCTTCACGATCGCGATCTTCATCTCCGTGCTCGCCTTCGATGAAGCGAGGCTGCAAGAGCAGGCCAAGCTCGCAATCCTGGTCGCATCCGCCACCGCCGCGGCGATCGGGTTCGCCCTGCTCACAGGCTCGTCTCTCTTGAGTAGCCACCGCCGAAGTACCAAACGCCGCGCGTGAGTCGCTCTCGTTCCAAAGTGCTCGACCCGCGTCGCCGAGCGGGTGATCGAGGCTCGAACGATTGTCGAGGATCACGAAGACGCGCACGACGTCATGTTGTCAGGTTCGGCGAAATCCCGAGGTAGGCACCAGAGTAGGCACCGCACGTGTTTTCCTGACCCCTCTGTCACTGCTGGTTGGCGCTGCTCGTGTCGTCGCTCTCCTTGGCGCCGGTGAATATTCTGTCCGGGATGTTGTCAAAACTGGAATACCGAAGATGTTTCGAGGCGCACGTACACACATCGCGAAGGGCCGCAAACTTGCTCCCAAAGGTCACTGACAGCGGGAGAGTGAAGCTCCAGCACTTCCGTGTTCAGTGGCGGACTCGCAGATCTCGACCGTGCCGAACGGGAGCTGAGCGATCGTGACGCGATAACAGCCGCCACAACTGCGACACAGGTGGTGCTCATTAACCAAGTACTCGAACCCAGGTGCCCCCGGGGTTGCTCGCCTGCATGAAGTGGATGTGGCTTTCCCGAAACGGAATCCGTACTCATGCCGATGTCTCGGTCCACACGAGGGTGGACGATCGAAGGGTGCTGTGATGAAGGCGCTCATCGTCATCGACATGCTCGAGGACTTCGTGCACGGAGCGCTTGCGAATCCGCGCGCCGAGGCGATTCTCGAGCCTCTGGGCCGCTTGCTCTCGCATGCGCGCTCGGAGGGATGGGTGGTCGTCTTCTCCAACGACGCGCATGAACCGGGCGATCCCGAGCTCTCGATCTGGGGGGAGCATGCGATGGCGGATACGCCCGGCGCGCAGGTCATTCGCGAGCTCGAGCCTAATCCGAACGAGCGCGAGCTCCTCTGCCCGAAGCGCGCCTACGGAGCGTTCGACGGCACCGATCTCGACGCGCGCTTACGCCAGCTTGGGGTCGATGAGGTGGTCCTCTCCGGCCAGCACACGCACATCTGCGTCCGCCATACCGCCTACGGTGCGCTTCGTCGCGGATACGCGATCACTGTTCCGAGCGATGCCGTGTGCGCGTTCGAGGGAGTCGACGAGCAGGACGCCCTTGACTACCTGCGCAGCGTCTACGGCGCCCGGATCACAGCCGTCGCGGAGCTGATACACGAGCCCGCGGCCGTTCGGCAGTAGGGATCGCACCAGCGTCTTCGACATCGGTTCTGCATGCGCGGAGACTCGGTGCGGCGACCCGCTGGCAATTAGGTGACGAGCTCGAGGCGAGGGTTTGGTCGCACCCACCGCCCGGCCTTCGCGCGCGGCTTGCCGTCGGTCATCACCACGTCGGCTGTGAAGTCGTTTTCGCCGCGAATCAGCGACGAGCCCACACCGTAGGCATCGACCGGGACGCTGTGCTCCTCGAACGCACGGATCTTCTCGACCGTGAAACCACCCGAGACGACGATCCGCACGTCCCGGAAGCCCTCGTCGTCGAGCGCATCTCGGACCTTGCGGACGAGTCGCTCGTTGACGCCGCGCGGGTCGAAGTCACCCATCTCGTCCCAGAGCGCTCGATCCACGACGTCGCCCGACGTGTCCAGACGGACACCCCACAGGCGCGGACCGAGGGCGCGGGCTACCTCCAGCGACGTCTTTACGGAGTCGTTCTCGAAATCGACCAGGACGACGATGTTCAGGTCACTCGGTGCCCAGGTGGCGAATCTGAGCGCTGCAAGCACCGTGTCGCCGTCATAGGCCGCGATGAGACCGTGCGGAACGGTCCCGATGCCGCGGCCTCCCCACCAGGAAGCCTGAGCATCAGTGGAGACGCCGATCGCGCCTGCGATGTGAGCGGCGTAGCCGTCGCCCGTCTGAACGCGATGGTGGTCGTGGCGGGCGGGAAAGTAGAGGATCTGCTTCCCGTTCGCCGCCTCGACGACGCGGCGAACGTTCGTGGAGACGAGCGTTCGCCGGGCCAGGACACCGAGGTAGACGGTCTCGAGGTGGGCAAACAGCGTGTAGTCACCTTCGATCGTCAGCACCGTCTCCCAGGGCTCGATCACGTCGCCGTCGTGGAGGGCGTGCACGACGAGTTCGCGCCACCCGTGCGAGCAGAGCTTCAGGATCGCAATCGCCTCGTCCATGCCGCCGAGGACCGCCTCTTTCTTCTGGAAGACCTGCATCAGCACCAGCGGGTGGCGACCGTCGGCGAGCAGCGCCGACCGCGCGTGGCTGAAATACGCGTCGGTGTAGTACCCGTCTTTGATCTTCTCGACAGGGAGGTCGAAGACCTCTGGATCCAGCCTGCTATGAGAGCTGTCGCTCATGTTCGAGAACGAGACAAGCATGCTTGAGACCGGGCCAGGACATATCCCTCGCCTTCGACGATCTCGTCGGAGACCACGTCCCACTCGGGCCGGTGACGGCATCGGCGACACACGACCGAACGAGTCGAGCTCCTCTCTCAGCTCGCGGGCTTCGCGGGCTTCAGCCGGACGCCCGCATTCTCGAGTTGATCAGCAATACGCAGATGGTCGAGCCCGATCACACGCGCGATCGAGTGCGCAATCCCGTGAATCGTCGTCGCATCGCCCTCGGTCCGGAACGCAAGCTCGAGCTCCTCGGTGAGGATGTTGCGGAGCTCCTGCTCGGTCAGTCCCAGGGAGATCTGTGTGCTAGCGCCCATGGTGACTCCCTTCTCGTGATGGTGCCGGCACGCGGTGCCGGGCTGAGAACTGCTCCGTGAACCAGGCGGTCGCGAGCTCTGCTACGCGCTCGAGCGCTCCGGGCTCCTCGAAGAGATGCGTCGCACCGGGCACGATTGCGAGCTCGTGTGGGCACGTGAGTTGTGCCGCTGCGGCCTGGTTGAGATCGAGGACAATTCGGTCGGCGCTACCAACGATGAGAAGCGTCGGTGCGTGCACCTCGGCGAGCCCGTGCCAGGCGAGGTCCGGGCGACCGCCCCTCGAAACCACGGCGGAGACTTGGTCGTCAAGCTCGGAGGCCGCGAGGAGCGCCGCAGCTGCTCCCGTGCTCGCGCCGAAGTATCCCATCGGCAAATCGCCGGCAGCCGGTCGCGCTGAAAGCCACCGCGTCGCAGCGACCAGGCGCTTCGTGAGGAGCTCGATGTCGAACACGTTCTGCCGATCGGCCTCCTCGTCGCGGGTCAGCAGGTCGAAGAGGAGCGTTGCCATTTGGGCTCGATTGAGGGCAGTAGCGACGTCGATGTTGCGTGGGCTGCGCCGACTCGAACCGCTGCCGTGTGCGAACACGACCCAACCGATCGCGTTCGTCGGAACGGTCAGGTCGGCCGCAAGCCGGACGTCATCGACAAGGATCTCCTCCGCGGACGTTGTGGATCCTTGCGAAGCAGAGAGCAGCTCGACGACGTCCTCGGTCGACACCTGGTGAAAGTCGTCGTACCAGAACCCGACGGCTCCGAAGTCGAAGGGAGCGACCAGGCAGACGACCGAGTCAACGTCGTCGTCGGCCTCGAGGCTTCGTACGGTCGCGTCGGCTCCGACCGGCACCGCGACAACCACGCGGCGGGCTCCCCGCGCGCGGGCCCAGCGAATCGCAGCGACCATCGTGCCGCCCGTCGCCAGGCCATCGTCGACGAGGATGCACGTAGCGCCATCCACGTCCACTGGCGCGCGATGTGCGTGCAGGGCCGCGTCGAGGGTCGCGGCCTTCATCGCTGCGACACGGACAGCCTGAGCGAGCTCCTCCTCCGTCAGGCCGTCGTGCGCGCGGATGTACTCGGCGCCGCCGGCGGCGACTGCTCCGATTCCGTACTCGGGCTGCAACGGGTGGCCGACCTTCCGGACGGCAAGGGCATCCAGCGGCGCGCGCAGGGCTGATGCCACCTCGGCAGCGACCTCGACTCCGCCGCGCGCGAGGCCGACGACGACGATGCGCCCAACCGACGAATCGAGAGCGCTGGCGTCTTCGAGCTCCCGCGCGAGGAACCGACCGGCTTCGCGACGGCTCGCGAAACCCCTGGCCCGGCTACGCTCATATCGAGACAACGTCTCCACACTTCAATGATCCCTCGCCGCGCGCAGGGCGGCATCGGGGGAACTCCGGACCATCGAGAACTCCCGATCAGTGCTCTCCCCGATGGCGCACGCGGTACCGCGTGGGACTCTTGTGTCGATGGCACTGATGCTGATGGAGCGAGCACGCGACGTCAGGGGCTTCGTAGACGCTGCCGTCGAGTTGCGTGACCCGATCGGAGTGCTTTCGATCACGGTCGGAATCGAGCCTGGGGCGGGGAGTGGCCGGACGCCACCGTGGGAGATCGCCCTCGAGAACGACCTCGCGCGGCTCCGGCACGACGGCTCCCTCGGGGCGTCCCCAAAGAAGGCACTCGAAGCGATCTCTGCGCGGCTGGCTGAGGTCCTCGATCTGGCTTCGACTGGAAGGGGGCGCGCGTTGTACGTCGCCCTCGAGTCGGGAGCGTCGCGTAAGATCACACTTCAAAGGGCGCTACCCACAGCCGCACGGGTCGGCCCGGTGGCACACGTTCTTCCGGTTCTCGAAGCGCTCGAGCGCGGGGAGCGTGCGGTGTTGATCATGGCGTCGAGGGACGCGATCGTTCTCTTCGAGTCGGAGCTCGGAAGCGTGAGTGAGGTCGATCGCATCGAGCTCGAGCCCTGGGTCGGCGACTGGTGGCCGGAGATGAAGGGGCCTTCCAGGGCAAATCCGCTGCGGAGCCAACAGACGGTCTCGCAGAGAGATCGTTATGAGCGCCGGATTGCTGCGGCCTATCGGCACACGCTCGACGACGCGTCCGCGAGGCTTGGCGCGCTCGCCCGGAAACGAAGTTGGACGCGCGCCGTGCTCGCAGGCGATTCACGCACGGTCGACGCACTGGACGGAGTGCTGCGCGAGTGCGACCTGACCACGACCACGATCCGGGCCAACCTCGAAGGCCTGCGTACCGAAGATGCGCTCGCACGGCTCGATGCGGCTCTCGAGACGCTGGTTGCCGAGGAGCAAGCTCGGTTGGCAGAGAACGTGGTATCGGCTAGCAGCGCGGTCAGTGGACTCGTTCCGGTGCTCGCCGCCCTCAACGAGGCGCGCGTCGCGCGACTGCTCATCGATGCGAACAGGACCTTCCCAGGCGTCGTCGAGGCAGAGATGCTGGCGGCGGCCGGGCACGACGAGGACGCAGCCGACCTCACCGACCTGATCGTCGCCCGGGCCCTCGCGACAGATGCAGCGGTGACACCGCTTTACGGGGACGCAGCTCGGACGCTCTCGGCATGCGAGGGAATAGCGGCACTTCTGCGCTGGTGAGGATCCGATGGAGCTCGAAACCGTTCGAATCGAAAAGCCCGAGGACGTCAACCTGATTCTCGGCCAGTCGCACTTCATCAAGACGGTGGACGACGTCTACGAGGCTCTCGCAGGAAGCTCGCCGAATCTGCGCTTCGGCCTTGCCTTCTGCGAGTCGTCTGGGCCGTGCCTCGTTCGGCGCGCCGGGAACGATGACGAGCTCGTCGCGCTCGCCGTTCAGAACGCCCTGGCAGTGGGAGCGGGCCATTCTCTCGTCGTCTTCCTGCGCGAAGGCTTTCCGGTCAACGTCCTGAACGCGCTGAAGCAGGTTCCGGAGGTCTGCACGATCTACTGCGCGACGGCCAACCCGGTCGAGGTCGTCGTCGCGACGACCGAGCAGGGCAGGGCGATTCTCGGTGTCGTCGACGGCAGTTCGCCGACGGGTGTAGAGACGGCGGAAGACGTGTCCGAGCGCAGGGCACTGCTCCGTCGCCTCGGCTACAAGGCGTAGACGTGGTGCCGGCCCTCGAAGTCTCGAAAGCGCTCAGCAGACGCGCGCCTGTGCCTGAGCGGGAGGGAGTTGCGCCCCGTTTGTTTTCGGCTGGTTTCGTCGGCACCTATCCCCCGACGAGGTGCGGGATCGCGACGTTCACGGCCTCCCTGCGGCGGGCGATGGCGCTTCCCCGGTCAGGCGTCGTCGCGTGCGTTGACGAGCCCGGAGCGGTGCGCTTCGGTCCGGAGGTGGTCGCGGAGCTCGTTCGCGGCTCGGCCGCGTCGCTGGAGTCGGCTGCGGCGGCGCTCGAGAGCTTCGACGTCGCCGTCGTCCAGCACGAGTTCGGGATCTACGGCGGTGAGGACGGCGCCGACGTCGTCGAGCTGGTCGGAGAGCTGGGCGTTCCCGTGGTCGTCGTTCTGCATACGATGCTCCGCTCGCCTTCGCCGCATCAGCGAGAGATCGTCGAGGAGCTCGCCTCGGCGGCCGAGCGCGTCATCGTCCAGAGCGCCGCGGCAAGGTCGCGCCTCCTGGAGACGTACGACGTCGCTTTGTCGCGCGTGCATGTCATCCCGCACGGTGCCCCCTTCAACGTCTCCGCTCAACACGCCGGAAACGGCTCCGCGCGTCGACCTGTCGTCCTCACCTGGGGCCTGCTCGGCCCCGGCAAGGGCATCGAGTTCGGGATCGAAGCGGTCTCGCGGCTCCGCGACCTCGACCCGCCCCCCCGATACGTCGTGCACGGTCACACCCACCCGCGCGTTGTCGAGAACGACGGAGAGGCCTACCGCGAATCGCTGCTCGAGCAGGTGCGAGTGCTCGGGATCGGCGCGCTCGTGGAGTTCGACGCCGAGTACGTCGACACGGAGTCGGTGCTCGCGTGGATCCGCGAGTCCGACGTGGTGCTCCTCCCCTACCGCTCTCGCGACCAGGTCGTCTCCGGTGTGCTCGTCGAAGCAATCGCCTCGGGGAAACCGGTGGTCGCAACACGCTTCCCGCACGCGGTCGAGATGCTCCGCGGGGGCTCCGGCATCCTCGTCCCGCACGACGACCCGGCCGCGATCGCCTCCGCATTGCGGATGCTGCTGTCCGACCCGGAGCTGGCTGCCCGAGCTGCAGCCGTGGCGCGAGCGCAGGCGCCGACGCTCGCTTGGGAGCAAGTCGGGCGGGTGTATCGCGAGCTCGCACATTGCACCTTGCGCACGCGCGTGGAGCAGGGTCACTGAGACTCCCGCAGCCCCCGTTCGAGCACCTGCTCCGGCTGAGCGACGGTACCGGCCTGTTCGAGCACGCCTCGAGTGCAGGCCCCTTGCGCAACTACGGCTACTGCACCGACGACGTCGCCCGCGGGCTCGTCGTCGTCGTCCGCGAGCCGTCCCCTCCTCCCGAGCTCCGCCGTCTTGAGTCCCTCTACTTCAGCTTCCTCGTGCACGCCCAGCTCCCCGACGGCCGCTTCCACAACCGACTCTCGGCAGCGCCCGAGTGCCGCTGGCTCGACGAGGTGGGCTCCGACGACGCCATCGGTAGGGCGCTTTGGGCCCTTGGAGCAGCCGCCGCGGGTGGGAGGTCACCGGGGCTGCGGCACAGAGCGCTCGCTCGATTCGAGCTGGGCACCGACTTCTGCTCTCCGTCGCCGCGCGCGAACGCAGCCGCCGTTCTCGGCGCAGTGCAGGTGCTTGCGTCCCGCCGGGATCACCGCCCCGCGCGGGCGCTGCTCGAGAAGGCGGCGGCTCGTCTTGGAACGGTCTCCGCGGACCCGACGTGGCCGTGGCCTGAGGCCCGGCTCGCCTACGACAACGCTCGCCTTGCCGAGGGCCGCATCGCAGCGGGTGTCGCGCTTGGCGACCAGCGGCTGCTGAACGAAGGCCTTCGCTTGCTCGACTGGCTCGTCGCCACCGAGACCTGCGGCGACCACCTCAGCTTCACCCCGCACAGGGGCTGGACGCTAGGAGAGCCGCGGCCAGGGTTCGACCAGCAGCCGATCGAGGCTGGCGCGATGGCAGACGCCTGCGCGAGAGCCTTCGACACGACCGGCGAGGCGCGCTGGGCGAACGCCTGTCTGCGCGCCGCGGAGTGGTTCCTCGGCACGAACGACGCCGGCCTCCCCCTGCTCGACGCTGCCACGGGTGGTTGCTCCGACGGGCTCGGGCCGGACGGCCGCAACCGAAACGAGGGTGCAGAGTCGACGCTGGCGCTGATCAGCGCGCTCCAGCAGGCTCGCAGCATTCAGGCAGCGGCGCGAAGGGCGGCCAGCACCTCGGCGGCGGCAACTGTCGCGGCTCCGACGTGGCGATCTGACGCGCCGTAGGTGAGGTAGATCGTGCCATCCGGCTGGGCAACCGCACCCTGCACGAAGACGACGTCGTCGACGTCGCCGGACCTCTCCCAGGCGAGGCTCGGGCGCATGATCGGCTCCGGCAGCGCTGACCTCACCCGTCCGGTCTCGTCATCGAGCAGCGCGACCCTCGTCGTGTATTGCCCTTTTCCCTCGCGCTCGTGGAAGAAGAGGAGCAAACCGTCGTCGGTCGGGACCGGCGGCGCACCCGCACCGACACCGAGCGCCCCGTCCGAAGGCTCGATGATCGTGTGCTGCTCGAGGTCACGCATGTGGTCGTCCCAGAAACCTGGACTCGGGCTCCACAGCGCGTCCAGAGAGTCGAAGACGGCGAGCTGCATGTTCGGGTGGATCCGGTGGATCAGCCCGACCCGGCCGTCGCGCAGGTTGAAGACCACCGCATCCTTGTCTGACTCGCCCTCCGGGCCGATCACCCTGCCGGATGTGCGGTTGAGGACGAACCGTCCGTCCTCGAAGCCGAGCCGGTGCACCCCTACGCGCCACGGCCTGCCTGACTCGGGCGGCGGCAGGTTCGTGTACGACATCACGATCTGCTCGCCGTCGCCGCTGCGCACGCGCTGCACACGCGGGTCTTCGTAGGAGTGAATGCCTTCCGGCGAGCTTGTGGCGAGGACCTGCTGAAACTCGTACGAGCGCCCGTCGCTCGACGTGAAGACGAGCACGTCCGAGCTGTAGTCGAGAAAGCGTGGCCCGGCGCCCTCGTTGCGGCGATAGCCGTCGCGGACGCCACGTGCGAAGAGATGGAAGAGCCCGTCGTGGTGGATCACGCCGGCGTTGAAGATCGGGCCATAGCCGGGCACCGCGCCGGCGGCGACGATTGGCAACTCGCTCACGCGATGCACGGAGACCCTCATTCCGGTTGGTAGATCGGTCACGTGAATGGACGTTCTGCGCGGGGCGCCCGTATCCTTAACGGCTTGATCGACTGGAGATCGGCGACGCTTGAGGCCTGAGCTACGCGGGGAGCTGTTTCAGCGCCACGACGGGAATCCGATCCTCACGGCGGCGGACTGGCCGCACACGGTCAACGCCGTCTTCAATCCAGGAGTCGCGCAACTCAGGGGCGAGACGCTCCTGCTCGCGCGCGTCGAGGACCGCACGGGCATCTCCCACCTCGGCGTGGCGCGGAGCGTAAACGGTCTCACGGACTGGATCGTCGAGCACGACAGGAACATGGTGCCTGATCTCGCCTCGCACGCAGAGCAGTTCGGGATCGAAGACCCGCGGATCACGCAGATCGGCGACGAGTACCTGATCGTGTACACCGGCTACTCGAGCGACGGCCCACTCGTCTGCCTGGCGAAGACCCGGGACTTCCGCTCCTTCGAGCGGCGCGGGGTGCTCATGCCGCCCGAGGACAAGGACGCAGCGCTCTTCCCGCGCCAGTTCGAGGGCCGTTGGGCGCTCATCCACCGGCCGGTGTCGGCAACGCCGAGGCTTGCGGCACACATCTGGCTGTCCTGGAGCCCCGACCTTCGGCACTGGGGCGCTCACACGATTCTGTTCAGCGCTCGCGAGGGCGCCTGGTGGGACGCGCACAAGATAGGCCTGTGTGCGCCGCCGCTCGAGACACCGCGAGGATGGCTTCTGCTCTACCACGGCGTCCAAACGACGGCGGCCGGGTCGATCTACCGGCTCGGCCTCGCCCTCCTCGACATCGCGCACCCCGATCGTGTGCTCGCGCGCTCGAGCGAATGGCTCCTCGGGCCCGATGCCCCCTACGAGCGAATCGGCGACGTTGACCAGGTCGTCTTCTCCTGCGGCTGGCAGCTCCTCGACGACGGTGACACGATCCGTCTGTACTACGGTGCGGCCGACACGTCGATCTGTGTGGCGACTGCGAGCCTCTGCGCACTGCTCGACTGGCTCTCCCGCCACTCGACCTGAGCGCCGATTCTGCGACCGCTGCGAGACCCCCACAGCGGGTTGGAACGCGTAACGGCTTGCCCTATCGCCAACTACGGGTCTACGCCCACGTCGGCGAACTCTGTCACCGGCGACACTCGCCCACTCCGAGCTGGCACGAGGAGAAGTCGAGGTTCAAACGCAGAACCTCGTCTCGAGCAGAAGACACGCTGCTCATCGCCTGGACCTCCGGGCCCGGTGACGGCGATGCGGCTTCTCCCGGAGTGGCTGTAGGCAGACGAGTATCTGAGGACGATGCGGGAATCTCCGCGCTTCAGTCCGTGACGTCCCTGATTGCGGCGCCTCGCGTCGTGGGCATGCTGGCTCTGAAGGAGGGTGCTGGTGGCAATCGCGCTCTCGACGTCAGAGTTGGTCCGTATCGACGAGATGTTGTGGGAGATTCCCGTGGGCGCACGGCCGGATATGCGCGTACCGGGGCGAATCTTCGCCGACCGAGAGCTGCTCGACGCAATCGTTCGCGACCAGTGTCTCGAGCAGCTCCAGAATGTCGCCACGCTCCCCGGGATCGTCGACGCCGCGCTTGCCATGCCGGATATCCATCAGGGGTACGGCTTTCCGGTCGGCGGTGTCGCGGCGATGGAGCTCCCGGACGGGGTGGTCTCCCCGGGCGGGGTTGGCTACGACATCAACTGCGGTGTACGGCTGCTCGTCCTCCCGCTGTCGACAAGCGACCTCGGCGATCGCCGGGAGCCTCTCGTGCACGAGTTCTCACGAGCGATCCCGGCGGGGACGGGCAAGCACGGGTCGCTGAGCCTTTCCTGGCCCGAGCTCGACGTTGTGCTGCGCGAAGGACCACGCGCGCTCGTCTCCCGCGGCATCGGCCGGGAGGACGATCTCGAGCGCACGGAGTCACAGGGCTGCCTGCCGGGGGCTGATCCGGCTGCTGTCTCCGCACGGGCCCACGAGCGTGGCACCGGGCAGCTCGGCACGGCCGGTGCAGGCAATCACTTCATCGAGCTGCAGCGAGTGGCGCGTGTCTTCGACCCGGCTGCCGCCGGGACGTTCGGGCTGCACGACGATCAGATCACCGTGCTCATTCACTCGGGCTCGCGCGGGCTCGGCCATCAGGTCTGCACCGACCACGTGCGTGCAATGGATGCCGTGCAAGCCCGCTACCAGATCCTGCTACCGGACCGTCAGCTCGCCTGCGCGCCCGCCTCCTCTCCGGAAGGTCGCGCGTACCTCGCAGCCATGGCAGCGGCCGCTAACTTCGCCTTCGCCAACCGGCACGCGATGGCCCATTGCGTCCGCGAGGCGATCGCCCGCGTGCTCGGTCCGAACGTGGCTGAAGCGACCCGACAGGTCTACGACGTCGCCCACAACGTTGCGAAGGTCGAGCGCTACCGGGGCCGCGACCTCCTCGTGCACCGCAAGGGAGCCACGCGCGCCTTCCCGGCCGGATCGTCGGAGATCCCCGCCGATTTCCGCACAGTCGGCCAACCGGTCTTCATTCCCGGCAGTATGGGCACGGCCAGCTTCGTCCTCGCCGGCGAGCCCGGCTCGATGGAGCGCTCTTTCGGCACGACCTGTCACGGGGCCGGACGAGCCATGTCTCGAACGGCCGCCCGCAAGCGGATCGGAGGCGCCGAGCTGCGCCGCCAGCTCGAGGCGCAAGGGATCGTTGTCCGCTGCTCCTCGAACAAAGGCCTCGCCGAGGAGGCGCCGTTCGCCTACAAGGACGTCGAGCGGGTCGTCGAGGTCGTCCAGCGTGCCGGACTAGCACGCCGCGTCGCGCGGCTCGTGCCGATCGGCGTCGTCAAGGGCTAGACCGGACATGCTTCACCAAACGCCCCGCGAATCGTGACCGGCTACCGACAGCGCTCATCGGCATGATCACAGGGCCGCGACGCCCGACTAGGCTGGGCTTCGAATAGCTGACCTTCTTCTCACGCACTCATATCCCTGGCCCAGCTACCCGGCATCGGGGATTTCACGTAACGCAAGTTACAAGTTGTCACTAATAAGTCGGTGAGAGATTTCCAGCGCGGCAAGCACTCCGCCTACCCGGAACTACTGAACGCCCGCTCCCCGCACTCAGGGCAGCAGCGTCGACGGCATGGGACGACGCGAGTAGAGTCGCGCTGACATGACTCGCCGTGCAAACGGCGAGTCTCAGCGGCAGAAAGGAAGACATGGAATCACCTCAGCACGCGGCTGGAAGACGGGGCCTGTCCGAGTGGTCCGCCCTGGGGGGCGTCGCCTTTGTGGCCCTCTTCATCATCGGCCTCTTCTTCATGTTCAACGGCGAACCCGACTTGAGTTCGTCGCCGGACAAGGTCATCGAGTATTTCGGTGATTCCGGGAACCGGAACCAGGTGAACTTCGGCTGGCTGTTCGCGGGCCTCGGCCTCGTCTTCTTTCTCTTCTTCGTCGCGTCGCTTCGGCGGACGGTGAGCAGATTCGACCGTGACGGCATCCTCGGGACACTGACTGCGCTCGGCGGCGGCATCTATGCGGCACTGGCTCTGAGTGCCGTCGCTCTCGAAAGCGCGATCAGGACGATGAGTGACGACACCTACCAGAACCAGGTCTATCCCGAGCTCATCCACGCTGCGGGCGACGTGGGGTACGTCATGCACGCGACGGGAGGAGCGGCTCTCGGCGTCATGATCCTCGCCGCGTCGATTGCGTTCATTCGCTCGGGTGTCGTGCCGAAGTGGGCGGGCTGGCTAGGAGTCGTCGCCGCGCTCGCTGCGCTCGCGACGATCATGTTCATCGCAGCGTTCGTCTGGATGGCGTGGATCGTCGTCGTCGGAATCGTTCTCTTCTGGAAGGGCGGGGGCGCAACCACACCTCCAGCGTCTGCGTCTTCGTAAGTTCGAGGGAAGGCCCGCTCAGGCGGGCCTTCTGCTTCCCGGCCCCGAACACCCGCTCCCAAGCACTCCGGGTAGACGAGCCACGTGCGGAGAAGCCATCTCGACACCTCACCCCGAGTCCGTCATCGTCTCGGCCGTGATCGTCTACGCCATCGTCGATGTGCGCTCGAGCCCCGACCACCCGCTCGGTGACGCCGTCGAGACGTTCGTCCGTCGCGAGGACGCGGAGCGCTTCATCGAGGAGGTGCGCGACGACGAGCCCGACCTCGCGAGCTGCCTGCTGCGGATCGAGCTCCTGCGATTCTGGTTGAGTCCTCGGATCGGAGCGTCGCGAGAACGTCGGTTCAGCGACGGCGGACCCGGAGGCGGAGCCGAATCGCGTCGCAGGAGAGGTCGAACGACTCGCTTCACGGCCGCCCCTCGCGGAGTGCGAGCGCCTTGGTTGGAAGCCCGAAGGGGCCGCTCGTCGCGCTCCTGGAGGTTGCCATCGCGCCGACGCCGCTGACGAGCGACGACGGGATCGCCCGTTGAGCGTCGGTCTACCCCGTTCGGGCTCAATGCGCTTCTGGCGAGAGCCGATCCCGCACCTATGGACGATGACGCTGCAATACGTGCTGACACCCTGTCGTCGCGGATGCACGAGCTTCTGCGCGTGGCCACCGCCCCTGCGCCTCTGGCAGCACCGTCCTCAATCCCTCGCGCTGAAAGCGAACGAGTCCAAGATGATCGCGACGAGAAGCCGTCAATGAACAACGACTCCGTCGCCTAGTTCGAGCTCGCGAGCTACCTGCGGATCGAGGAGCGGAAGCTAGAGGCGGGCGGGCCGGTAAAGCCCAACGCTGAAGCTGACGGCTCACCCTCTCCGAACCGCATGCCGCACCGCACAGAGCTTTGACCTTCACACTTGCGATGTGATTGACGACGCCGTCGACCTAGACGTCCTGATCGGAGCGTGGCGCTTGGCGCTTGAAGCCGCCCAGGACGCACTCCGAGCGGGTAGACACGACTTCCCCGCGGCCGAGCTTCGTCTGCGGAGCCAACGACTCGCAGACGAGCGGGGCGAGACAGTCCGCTTGCTCGGTGCCGTCGCCCGAGAACGACACATGAAGCCCTTCCTCGTGCGACTGATCGCCTCACCATGGGAGACGAAGCGTCTGCTGGGGCTGCCGGCAGACGCGCTCGCGTGTGTGTTCAGCGTCGACGGTGTCCTTGTGGCAAGCGCCGCGATCCACGCGGCGGCCTGGAAAGAGACCTTTGACGAGTTCATCACGAGGCGCATCGAGAAGACGGGCGAGCCTTTTGCATCTTTTGATGTCGGCACGGACTATCCGAGGCACATCCACGGCAAGGGCCGGGCAGAAGCTATCCACGAGTTTCTCGGCACTCGAGGGATCGTCTTGCCCGACGGCTCTCCCGACGACTCACCGGACGCAGAGACTGTGAACGGGCTCGCCAACCGGAAGAATCGAGCGCTGCTTCGTCTTCTCGATGACCGCGGCGTCATGGCGTTCGAGGGCTCACGCCTATACCTCGAGCTCGCTCACGACGCGCAGATTCGCTGCGCCGTCGTCTCGGGGAGTACGCACGCGGAGATCCTGCTCAGCCGCGCACATCTCAGGGGGCTGATCGACGAGTGTGTCGACGGAAACGCCGTGCGCGCCGAGGGACTCCGGAGGAAGCCTTCACCCGACATGCTGCTCGCCGCCTGCCGTCGGCTCGGGGTCGATCCGGATCGGACCGTGGTCTTCGAGACGACTCAGGACGGCGTGGCCGCTGGGCGTGCCGGAGGGTTCGAGCTCGTCGTTGCCGTGGATCGCGCTGGCGAAGCGCTGAGGCTTCGCGACGCTGACCTCGTCATCGCCGACCTCGGCGAACTGCTCGAGCGCCAATTGGTTGCGTGAGGGTGGTGCGATCGTAAGCCGGGTTCGCGTAACTGAAGACGAGCGCTGCGTCTGCTCGAGCGATACCTGACTAAGGGCTCGCCCAGGCTCCAGCACTTCGCGCAGATCACGATGAGTCTCGCGAAGCGAGAGCTAGAGGCGGGCGGGCGGAACTGAGTCGCTGACCCCGCCTACCCGGAAGTACCGCGGATACGTCAGCCGCGCTTCAGCATCGCGCGAGGCATGTAATCGCCGGATCGATCGCTACCTAGTAGACAAAGGGAAGGAGCTTGCGCCGCGTTCGCTCCTGGTACGCCTCGTAGCCGTCGAGGCCTTCGCTGAGCCAGACCTCCTCCCGGCGTGCCTTCAGGTCGAGAAAGAGCGCGAGAACGAGCGTCAGACCCAGCCCGACGACGCTGGCGAAGATGATCGTCCAGCCGAGGGCGATCAGGATACCGCCGCCGTACATGGGGTGGCGGACGAGCGCGAATGCGCCGGTCGTGGTGAGTTGCTGGTCTTCTCGCGGAGCAGGGAACGGCGTCAGCGACGTACCAAGCTGAAGTCCGGCTGTGGCAAGGAGGAGGAGGCCCAGCGCAAACAGCGTTCCGCCGAGGGTGTAGGCCGCGACCGCATAGCCGCTGCTCCAGCCTCGGCCCACGAGTGCGGAAAGGAAGACCGCAGCGATCAGCAGGATCTGACCCGCAACCCAGCCTTCACCCCGCTTGCCGAGTGTGGGCAGGCGCATGGCTCCTCGATTACTGCCCGTGGAACTCATGCCTCAGCCGCCGGGCTCGAACGGCGCGAGCGCTTCGCCGCGACATCGAAGAGCTAAACCTCCCCTTGTTGGGCGGATCGATCAGCACGAGCCGCCGCTGCCTATGCTCCGGGGGGCTGCAGCCGCCTCATCTCACGCTCGATGTCCTCCTCGGTGATCGGCCGATGCAGGCTTCCAGGCCAACGGCCGAACGTCCTCCAGGCGTCCACCGCAAGCAAGAAGCCCCAGATGATCGAGACCCAGGCAGGCCATGGAATCCCGCCATCGGTTGAGCGGTCGGTCAACGCCCAGATCAGCCAGAGGACGCCGTTAACGGAGACGTACGCAAAGAGATCCTTCGCGAACTTCCGCTTCCGCTTGAGGGTCGCTATCGCCTCCTGGCGCAGTTCGTCCTCGGCTCTTACGGGCATCGCCTCTCCCGTCCTGGCAGTCTCGGTCTCGTTTGTGGAGGCGGAGATGCTCATCGCTTCGTACCTCCCGAGTCGTACTCCGACGCCCCGAGACTGCGTCTGGACGCACCTCGGTGCATCGGGGAGCGCACGGACGCGGCTGCCAACATCTACGCACGTGCGTCGAGTTCGGTCCAGCCCCGATCACCCGCTCGGCGAGGCCGTCGAGACATTCATCCGCCGCGAGGACGCCGAGCGCTTCATCGAGGAGGTGCGCGGCGACGATCCCGAGCTTGCGAGCTATCTGCGGATCGAGGAGCGCGAGCTGGAGGCGGGCGGGCTGAACTGGATGGTCGCTAGACGGCAGCGACGATGCCGAAGACGACCGCGCCCCAAACCCGCGGCGACGTCCCCGACCTCGCGAGCTACCTGCGGATCGACGTGCGGGAGCGCGGTCGCGTGAACGAGCGCTGAACTCCCACACGTCAGTCAGCAATCCCGGACTCAGTGCACCCGCGATTCCATCTCAGCGGCTACGGCGTGGCGCGTCCCGGGCCTAGCAACGGGCAGTGGAAGAAATGGTCTCCGGCGTCCTGATATCCGTTCTCGTTCGAGTCCACCCACCAGCGACCGCCGAGATAGCCTGGGTCACCCGGTCCGAACTCCGTCGTCCCATTGTCGAGCAGTTGGAACTTGCCCTGCATGGGAAGCGGGTCATTCGTCACGAACGTGTCGAAGTAAAGCCCTTGGCTTGTCACAAAGACAACTCCCGTGGGCCCCGCTCTTCCGCCTTTCGCACTGGCCGTGGCGACGACCACAAGGGTCAAGGCCAGGCAAGCCAGGAGCACGACTGATGCCTTGCGGAGCATGGTGCCTCCCTTCGTCGAGTGCGACTTGTGCCGCATCGACAGTGTGGGAGAGCAATCCTTACCAAGGGCGTAAAGGCCGGTGAACAAAGCCTTACGGGAGCTCGGCGAGCAGCGAGGACGCGGTCGGCGGGACGAGCCATGCGCGCCCGTCGCGGGCGGCGAGAATCGGGTCGAGGGCGGCCGCGAGATCGCCTCGCTTCACGGCCGGCCCTCGCGGAGTGCGAGCGCCCTCGGGCCTCGCCGCCGTTTCAGCCACGCCAACGCTGACCTTTCGCTGACCCAGCGCTGTCCGTCGATACCCGCCTGACTCAGAAAGGGCCGGATGAGCGGGTGATTCTTACATGGGCGGTGCAGGACTCGAACCTGCGGCCACCTGCGTGTAAAGCAGGCGCTCTACCAGCTGAGCTAACCGCCCGAGGTGCCCCCAACGGGATTCGAACCCGTGCTGCCACCTTGAAAGGGTGGTGACCTAGGCCGCTAGTCGATGGGGGCCGACATCGGAGTCTAGAGACGAGAGAACGCGCTCCTTCTACACTGCCTCGGCCCGGGCCGGTAGCTCAGTTGGCAGAGCAGGGGACTTTTAATCCCAAGGTCGTTGGTTCGATTCCAACCCGGCCCATCAAGAAATTCCTGCAAATCAACTATTCACGATGCCTCATCTGCGAACGAAAGAGGGCAGGGGGCAACACACGGGGCAACGCGAGCCCCAACGACCTCCTGCATGGCAAATACCCGGGGAACGGTCTCAATGGTTCCCATTTGGCTCAGCTGAGCTAAATGCGATGCCTTACCGTTCCTGCTGATTCCCGCCATTTCCCATAGGTCGCTGACCCATTGCTGACCCGCGGGCGCGAACGAGAGGCGAGGGGCGGTACTCGCATGCGTCGTCGGAGCTGGGTGACCAAGACACCGCTGATCTGTTCACGGAAGTCTCGCGCGCGATTGACAAGCACCTCTGGTTCGTCGAAGCGCACCTGCAGTCATAGTCCTGGGCAGACGCATGAGCCGGGGGCTTCGACTGGCGTGCCATGGTGGGGTGGCTCGCTTGGCTAGGCTGGGAACGTGGGCGGGCTGATCGCACTAACGGGGGCCACGGGCTACATCGGGGGCCGGCTTCTGCACGCGCTCGAGGCCCGCGGGGCACGCGTTCGTTGCCTTTCGCGCAGACCTGAGCACCTCGCGGCGCGCGTCGGCGCTGGCACCGAGGTCGTCCTCGGCGACGTGTCGCGCCCGAGGACGCTGCGCCCGGCACTCGAGGGAGTCGAGACGGCCTACTACCTCGTGCACTCGATGGGCTACGGCGGCTCCTTCGCGGAAGTCGATCGCAAGGCGGCTGCGTCGTTCGGGCGCGCTGCGCGCTCCGCGGGAGTGCGCAGGATCGTGTACCTCGGCGGCCTCGGCGAGGGAGACCTCTCCGAGCACCTCGCCTCGCGGCAGGAGGTCGGACGCATCCTGCGCGAGTCGGGCGTACCGACGATCGAGTTTCGCGCCTCGATCGTGATCGGCTCGGGAAGCGCCTCCTTCGAGATGCTGCGCGCGCTCGTCGAGCGGCTACCGGTGATGGTCACGCCACGCTGGGTGGGCACGCGCGCGCAGCCGATCTCGATCGAGGATGTTCTCTCCTACCTGCTCGCGGCGCTCGACTACGAGCCGAATGGGGGCGAGGTGTTCGAGATCGGCGGCGCCGATGTCTGCTCCTACCTCGACCTGATGCATGAGTACGCGGACCGCCGCGGCCTGCGGCGGCACATGGTTCCCGTTCCGGTGTTGACGCCACGGCTCTCGAGCCTCTGGCTCCATCTCGTCACCCCCGTGTACGCCGATATCGGGCGTGAGCTCGTCGACAGCCTGCGTAACGAGACCGTCGTCAACGACCCGCGCGCGCTCGAGGTCTTCCCCGTGCGGCCGCGCAGTTCGGCCGAGGCGATCGCCCGCGCTCTGGTGAATGAGGATCACGAGATCGCGGAGACCCGCTGGTCGGATGAGGAGTCTGCGCCGAGCCCGGGCTACGGCGGCGCCCGATATGGCTCGCGGCTCGTCGACTCGCGTAGCGTCACGGTGCCGCGCTCGCCCGCTGCTGCGTTCGCACCGATCCAGCGAATCGGCGGCGACACCGGCTGGTACCTCGGCGACCAGTTGTGGGAGCTGCGGGGCGGGCTCGACGTTCTCGTCGGCGGGCCGGGACTGCGGCGCGGGCGCCGCGACCCGGTCGGCATCGAGGTCGGGGACACGATCGACTTCTGGCGAGTCGAGGGCTTCGAGCAAGATCGGCTTTTGCGTCTCGCGGCGGAGATGAAGGTACCCGGCCGCGCGTGGCTCCAGTTCGAGGTCGAACCAGACCACAACGGCGGCTCGACGATCCGGCAAACGGCGATCTTCGACCCGGCAGGGATCGCCGGTCTCGCCTACTGGTACACGCTCTGGCCGGTGCACAACTTCATCTTCGGTGGCATGCTGCAACGGATCGCCGTCGCCTCGACGCAGACCACATGAACGCGATTCTCCTCTCCTTCTTGATTTCCCTCGCGGTGAACGCGGTCTTCTTCGCCGTCGCAGCGATTCGCAGGACCGACGTCGTCACCGACCTCTCCTACAGCCTCTCCTTCGCGTTGCTCGCGATCGCGCTCCCCTCGTTCGGCGCGCACGAACCGGTTCAGCTTGCCGCCTCGCTCCTCGTCCTTATCTGGGCAGTGCGGCTCGGCGGCTACCTGCTCACCCGCATCCTGCGGATCAAGGTCGATCACCGCTTCGACAAGATGAGGGACAAGCCGCTTCGCTTCGCCCGTTTCTGGCTACTGCAGGCCATTGCGGTCGCCGTGATCATGCTTCCGGTCTCCTACCTGCTCGGTCGAGACAGTGCTCCCGACTTCGGCCTCTGGGCGATCACCGGGGTGGCGATCTGGTTCATCGGGCTCGTGATCGAGACCGCAGCCGACGCACAGAAGTCTTCGTTCAAGGGGAGAGAAGAAAACCGCGAGCGCTTCATCACGAGCGGCCTCTGGAAGTTCTCTCGCCACCCCAATTACTTCGGGGAGATGCTCGTCTGGTGGGGGCTGTTCCTCTACGCCGTGCCGTTCCTCGATGGAGCAGCCTTTGCCGTGGTGATCGGGCCCGTGTTCATCACCCTGCTCCTGCTCTTCGTGAGCGGGATTCCACTGCTCGAGCGGAGTGCCGAGGCGAAGTACGGCGACGACCCCGCCTACCGCGAGTACAAGCGCCGAACGAGCATTCTCGTGCCGCTCCCGCCTCGCAGCTAGCGCCTACCCCCATCGCCGCGGCGATCCTCCGGGATCGCGGGCGTGATCAAGATTGCACCGAGACAAACAGTTGCTTCGGTGTCATCTGAGGCAGCACAGTGCACGAAGTCGTCGAGTAACAAGTTGCCGAAGCCGCTCGCCGAATTTGGCTTAAACAGGCGGCTGAACCGGCGTTTTCGTAAACAGAGCGGCGGACTTCTAATCCCAAGTTCGTTGGTTCGATTCCAACCCGGCCCACTAGCGAAAAGCTTGAGCGCTCCCGGTCGGTCACGCCTCACTACGTGTCTCGGGGAGTCAGGGCGAGGTCGACCGCGTCGTCGAACGCCAGCGCGCGGCCCTCCCCCCAGACGACATCGGCGTCTGCCCCCAGCGCCTCTCGGGCGCCCCCGATGTACTTCTCGAGGAGCTCATCCCAGAAGGCGACCGAGAACGATGTGCCAAGGGATTCCCACAGTGCCTCGACCGCTGCGGCCAAGCGAAGGCCGCGGTGGAGGTCGCCGGCGCCGGCCGCCGCCATAGCCACACCCTGGATCTCGAAGCTCGTCTCGAGGACGTCTCCGAGCGCAAGCGCCGCTCGCAGGCTCTCCCGGTAGCGCGTCCCGGCCACCTCCACATCGCCACGTATCAGCGCGCAGTCGGCGAGGAAGTGGAAGGCGAAGTGCTCGGTGCGCGGGTCGTCGTCGGCCATCTCGAGCAGTTCGCGAGAGAGAACCTCTGCCCGCTCGACGTCGCCGAGTACGACAAGCAACTGGCAGACGCCGACGAGTGCGCGCGTCTCGCCGGGTCGGTCGCCCAGCTCGCGGCGGAGCTCGACGCTTCGCTCGAACGCATCGAGCGAGCCGGGGTTGTCTCCGGCGTCGTAGATGAGGAGCCAGCCGAGCGTGACGAGTGCCGAGGCAAACTCGTCTCGGTCGCCGAGATCGCGCCAGAGATCGATCCCTTCGGAGAGAAGCGCACGCCCCGCGTCGGCATCACCACCCCGACCCGTCAACGACCCCGCTGACGTAAGGGCCCGCGCCCGGGAGGGTCCGACAGCCGTCGATCGGTCGAGCGCGTCGGCTACAAGGCGGCGACCTTCCGCCAGATGGCCGTGCGAAAGCCAGAACCAGCCCAGAGCACCCGCAAGCTCGAGCGCGCTGTCCGGATCGTCCTCAGTCAACCAGTCGAGCGCGGCGCGGAGATCGTCGTGGTCGATCTCGAGCCGCTCTGACCACTCCGCCTCGGCGTCGAACCGGTGCCCATAGGCCTGTTCCGCGAGCGCCAGGAAGAAGGTCGCGTGATGCTGGCGGAGCTCCTCGGCGTCTGACGAGCCAGCGAGCGTCTCGGACGCGTACTCACGGATCGTCTCCAGCATCAGGAAGCGATCGTCCCCGATCGGCTTGAGAAGACTCGAGTCGACGAGGGCCGCGAGGCCGTCGAGATCGGTGCAGCACACCTCTTCCGCAGCCGCGAGCGGAAAACTCCCTGCGAACACCGAGAGCTGAGCAAAGAGCTCCCTGCCTGGAGCGTCGAGGAGGTCGTAGCTCCACTCGATCGTGGCGCGCAGCGTGCGCTGGCGCTCGGGGGCGTCGCGCGCGCCTCCGGTCAGCAGTGGGAGGATCGAGTCGAGGCGCTCGAGGAGCAGCTCGGGAGCGAGGAGCCGCGTGCGCGCCGCGGCGAGCTCGATTGCCAGCGGAAGACCGTCGAGGCGGCGGCAGATCGCCTCGACGGTGGAATCGGGCGTGAGCTCTCGCCCGACCGCGCGAGCCCGCTCGACGAAGAGGGTCGCGGCATCACTCGCCGGGAGCGGCTCCAGCCGAAACTCGCGCTCGCCCGACAGGCGCAGGGGCGATCGGCTGGTGACAAGCACGCGGAGGCCGCCCGCGTTAGCGAGGAACGCGCCGACGGCCGGAGCGGCGTCGAGGAGATGCTCGAAGTTGTCGAGCAGGATCAGGAGCTCCTTCCCGCGGAGGAATCCAGCAAGGTCGTCGCGCGCACCGATCGCACGAGCGACCTCCGAGGGCAGGAGCTCGGGCTCGGAGAGACCGGCGAGCGGGACCCAGAAGACGCCGTCATGCAGCGTGCCGACGAGCTCGGCGGCGGCCTGGAGCGCGAGGCGCGTCTTCCCGGTGCCTCCAGGCCCGGTGACGGTGAGGAGGCGCGAGCCGTTCGAGAGCTGCGCGACGATCTCCTCGAGCTCGTCCTCCCGCCCGACGAGCGGGCTCGCCGCGATCGGCAAATTCGTGGCGTCGAGCGTCCGAAGCGGCGCGAAGTCGCCTTCACCGACCTGGTAGAGGCGCTCGGCTCCGATCAGGTCCTTCAGCCGGTGCTCGCCGAGGTCGCGAATGGCGATGTCCCCTTCTAACAGCCCACGCGTCGTCTCCGAGATGACGATCTGACCTCCGTGGCCCGCCGAGGCGATACGCGCTGCCCGATGGACGTCGATCCCGACGTAGCTCTCGTCGGTCGCGAGCGGCTCGCCCGTGTGGATGCCCATGCGCACCCGAATCGGACCGTGCTCGAGCGCTTCGCGCGCTTCGGTCGCCGCGGCGACCGCGGCGCCGGCACTCGGAAAGGCCACGAAGAAGGCATCGCCCTGCGTGTCCACCTCGACCCCGTCGTGTCTCGCAAATGAGCCCCTCAGAACGCTGCGGTGATCGTCGAGCAGCCCGGCATAGTCCGCCCCGTGCTCCTGCAGGAGTCGGGTCGAGCCCTCGACGTCCGTGAAGAGAAACGTGACGGTGCCGGTCGGTAGCTCACGCCGACTCATGACGTAATTCTCTCTACGCGGGGGGTCAGCGCGCTCGACAGCCGCCGAAGCCCGCCGCGATGGGATCTTGTGTGTCCCTTGGCGTATCGTGCGGGCGGTGGAAACACCCGACCCCGTCACGTTCGTATTTGCCGTCCTCCTTGCGGCGGCGATCTCCACCGGGGTATTCGCACACGCGAGCAAGCACGGCAGCCGTCACGCGACTGCGTGGGGTGTCGCCGCGTTCCTCGCCGCGGGCGTAGCAGTGCCTCTGTACTTCATCAGGTACTGGGTGAGGCGCGATGTTCGCGAGTGAGAGACTTCAGCCGATCACACGAGATAGGAGACAGCGATGTCTGACGTGTACACGACCGGTTCGTGGAAGCCTTTCCCTGGCCAGGAGGCAGCGTTCGTCGAGGCGTGGATCGAGTTTGCAAATTGGGCGAGCGGGCTACCCGGCGCGGGCACGGCACACCTCGCCCGCGATTTCCGCGACCCGGAGCGCTTCGTCAGCCTCATGGACTGGGAGAACATGGCCGGCGTGCGCGGGTGGAAGGACTCGCCGGAGTTCAAGGAGAGAATGAGTCGCGTGCAGAAGCACGTCGACAAGTTCGCGCCGACCGAGCTCGAGGTCGTGGCAAGCGCCGGGACGCCGAGGTGATACGGCCTTGAGCCGAACCTTGATCCTCGGCGGCGGCTTCGGCGGCCTCACTGTCAGCACCGAGCTGAAGCGACTGCTCGGAGCGGAGCACGAGGTGGTGCTCGTCGACCGCAAGGAGCACTTCTCGATGGGGTTGCGCAAGCTCTGGGAGCTGGTCGGCCATGCGACGATCGCCGATGGCAGCCGGTCGCGCGATGCACTCCGCGAGCGCGGCATACGGGTT
>JAOUHF010000087.1 GCA_029865325.1 Thermoleophilia bacterium | reverse complement strand
AATGCCACGGAACTGCTCGCCGATCAGCTCGTCCTCCGAGCGCGACTCCTCCGGCGCGTACCACTCGCGCCGCGCGATCTCGTGGAGTCGTTCGGCAAACGCCTCGGCGAGCCTGTCGGCGAGCGCGCGGACCATGATCGACTTGTAGTCGTCTCCATGTGCGGCGAAGGCGGCTGCGAGCGCGTCGCCCCCGTGGATGGCAACGGCAAAGGCGCCCACATGGTCTACGAGCCCGCTTTCGGCAGGAGCGATGTAGTCCGCAAGTGAGCGATTGGGGCGCGAGTCGGCATGGTCGGCCTGTTGGCGAAGCATCGGAAGCCGCACTCCGCCGCTGAGGACGACGTCGTCGCCCTCGGCCGTCGCCGGCCAGAAGCCGTAGACGCCACGAGCCTGCAACGACCCATCGGCCACGATCTCGTCGAGGAGCTCGTTGGCGGCTGCGAACAGATCACGCGCGACATCGCCTTTCTCGGGATCGTCGAGGATCGCCGGATAGCGCCCTTTGAGCTCCCAGGCGTGGAAGAAGAACGTCCAGTCGACGTAGCCCCGGAGCGTCGCGATGTCCTCCTCGATCGTTCGCGAGCCCGTGAACGCAGGTACAGCGAGATCGTCCTCGTGCCAGTCGATGGGTGTTCGCTGCGTGCGCGCCTCGCGCAGCGAGAGCATCGGCTTTCGGCCCTTCTCGGCGTAGAGCGCTCGAAGACGCTCCTGCTCCACGCGATTCTCCGAGTCGAGACGAGCCCGCCGATCGAGGTCGAGGAGATCTCCGACGACGCCCACGACGCGCGAGGCGTCCAGAACGTGGAGCGTCGGGTGCTCGTACTCGGGCGCGATGCGCACCGCCGTGTGTTGCTTCGACGTCGTCGCTCCGCCGATGAGAAGCGGCAGCTCGATCCCGCGTCGATCCATCTCCTTCGCGACGCTCACCATCTCGTCGAGTGAAGGGGTGATGAGGCCGGACAGGCCGACGATGTCGCAGTCCTGCTCCATCGCGACATCGAGGATTCGGTCTGCCGGAACCATCACGCCGAGGTCGATGACCTCGTAGCCGTTGCAGCCGAGGACGACGCCGACGATGCTCTTGCCGATGTCGTGCACGTCGCCCTTGACGGTCGCGAGCACGATCCGAGCAACGGACTCGCGGCTCGTCTTGTCGGCCTCCATGTACGGCTCGAGGTAGGAGACCGCGCGCTTCATGGCGCGGGCGCTCTTCACAACCTGCGGGAGGAACATCTTTCCCGCACCGAAGAGATCGCCGACGATCTTCATGCCGTCCATGAGCGGCCCCTCGATGACGTCGAGCGGGCGGGCTGCGGCCTGGCGAGCCTCCTCGGTGTCCTCCTCGATGAAGTCCACGACCCCGTGCACGAGCGCATGGGCGAGCCGCTCGCCCACCGGCGCCTCGCGCCACGAGAGGTCGAGCTCCCGCTGCATCGCCCCGCCGGTGACAGTGGTCGCGTACTCGACCAGTCGCTCGGTGGCGTCCGTCCGGCGGTCGAAGAGGACGTCCTCGACTCGCTCGAGCAGCTCGGGTTCGATGTCCGCGTAGACGGCGAGCTGACCGGCGTTGACGATTCCCATGTCGAGCCCCGCGCCGATCGCGTGGTAGAGAAAGGACGAGTGCATCGCCTCGCGCACCGGGTCGTTCCCGCGAAACGCGAACGAGAGGTTCGAGATGCCGCCCGAGACGAGTGCCCCTGGGCAGCGGTCCTTGAGCAGCGGGATCGCCTCGATGAACGCCTTTGCGAACCCGGCGTGCTCCTCGATGCCCGTCGCCACCGCGAGGATGTTGGGATCCATGATCACGTCCTCGGGAGCGAACCCAGCCCCGCCGGTCAACAGGTCGTATGCACGACCGAGGATCTCGACCTTCCGCTCGACGGTCTCGGCCTGGCCGCGTTCGTCGAACGCCATGACCACGACGGCAGCCCCGTAGCGCCGGATCGTGCGGGCCTGCTCCAGGAAAGGACCCTCACCTTCCTTGAGCGAGATCGAGTTGACGACTCCTTTGCCCTGGATGCACTTGAGTCCGGCCTCGAGCGCCCCGAAGCGCGAGCTGTCGACCATGATCGGCAGGCGCGCCGCCTCGGGCTCGGTCGCGACGAGGTTGAGGAACGTCGTCATGGCCTGCTCCGCGTCGAGCAGGTCGGCGTCCATGTTGACGTCGAGCATGTTCGCGCCACCCCGCACCTGCTCGAGCGCCACGTCGACCGCGCTCTGGAAATCGTTGGCCTCGATGAGCCGGCGGAACTTGGCCGACCCCGTGACGTTCGTCCGCTCTCCGACGACGACGAATCCTGTGTCTGGGCCGACGACGAACCGATCGAGTCCCGAGAAGCTCGGAAGCCCTGAGCGCTCTGGAACGCGGCGCGGCGGGAGACCGGCGACCGCGCGCGCGATCGCGTGCGTGTGCTCAGGCGTCGTCCCACAGCACCCACCGACGAGGTTGACGAGTCCGTCCTCGGCGAAGGCGCGCAGGTAGCGGCTCGTGTCGGCGGCTTGCTCGTCGTGGAGACCGAGCTCGTTGGGGAGACCCGCATTTGGATAGCAGGACACGTACGTCGATGCCATGCTCGACAGGCCCTCGAGGAACGGCCGCATCTCGGTCGCGCCGAGCGAGCAGTTGAGGCCGACGATGAACGGCTCGGCGTGCTCGACGGAGATCCAGAACGCGTCCGAGGTCTGACCAGAGAGGTTGCGCCCACTCTTGTCGACTGCGGTGAACGAGAGCCAGAGCGGAAGCTCGGGCGCGACGGCACGGGCGGCGACGATCGCGGCCTTGGCGTTCAGCGTGTCGAAGATCGTCTCGATCAGCAAGAGATCGACGCCGCCGTCGCGGAGAGCGGCGATCTGCTCCTCGTATGCCTCGCGAACTGCGTCGAACGTGACCGCGCGGTACGCCGCGTCTTCGACCTTCGGGGACAGCGAGAGCGTGACGTTGAGCGGGCCCACGGAGCCAGCGACGAAGCGCGGCGTCTCAGGCGTCCTCGCCGTCCACTCGTCCGCGGCCGCGCGCGCGAGACGCGCGCCCTCGAGGCTCATCTCCGCGGCCGCGTCCTCGAGTGCGTAGTCGGCCTGCCCGATGCGCGTGGCGGTGAAGGTGTTCGTGGTCGCAATGTCAGCGCCCGCCTCGAAGTACGCGTGGTGTATCTCGGCGACGACCTCCGGCCGCGTCAGGTTGAGGAGGTCGGGGTTGCCCCTGACGTCCCGGGAGTGACCGCTGAAGCGCTCGCCGCGGTACTCCTCCTCGGAGAACCCGCGGCGATGGATGAGCACTCCCCACGCCCCGTCGAGGACGAGGATTCGTTCGGCGAGAAGCTGTCTTAGGTGTTCGCGGGTGTCCTTCACGAAATCGGCTCCGGCCTAAAGAGGTCGGGAGCCTGGAAGGCCCGCGGGCTCTTTAGGCGTTTTTTATCCTGGTCGCCAAGCTGCCGTTCAAAGCTCTCCAGGTCGGCTCAGGCTAGCGAATACAACCGTGTGGAGGCAATTCCTCCCGGCGGTGGCCCTTCAGTCGACGCGTCGATACCGCGTCTCGACGCCAAGGTACTCGTCGGCGCCCGCCGGAATGTTGAAGTGCGAGACCACGAGCTCGTCGTGAGACGGCTGTACGACGGTCGTCCGCCACCCCCACTGCGATCCGTCGCCGGCGTCGTATGCGCCGAGGACCGAGATCGTGTCGGTCGCACCCGGTTCGCCCACCGAAAGCATCACAGCCGTACCGGTGTGCACGCTGTCGACCCACGCGCAGACGAAGCGATTCTCGGCGATATCGAACCCGAGCGTGGCCACGCCCTCCATCGCCTCGTCCATCAGGGTGCCCGCGTACTCGTGAACGACGAACCGACCAGCGAGAACCGGGCGAACCGTCCCCGCGGTCGCCGACTCGTCGGCGAGATCACCCGGCCTGAACCATGTTCGCGTCAGGCCTGCCCAGTCTCCGACCAGAGCGCCGAGCACGGCGTGCGGCCCGGTCGCCAGCGACGAGGCAAGCTCGTCGGTCATCCCGTCGTTCTGCCGGAGACTTCGAGCTGGTTCTCTGCGTGCTTGATGCGCTGCTCAAGCTGCCACCGGTCTGCCGGCGACTCACCGGCCTCGACCTTCTCGAGCTCGGCTGTCGCCGCCTCGAGCTGTCCACGCGCGCGCTCGTCGTCGATCTCCTTCACGTTCACCGCGTCGTCGACCAGCGCGAGCGCACGATCGAGCTCGACCTTGAAGAACCCGGCGCCGGTAGCGAACTCGAGCACCTCGTTCGGGCTCAGGTGAATACGCGTCGAGCCGGCCTTCAGCGTGGCGACGAGCGGTGCGTGCCGCGCGAGGACACCAATCTCCCCCGCGGCTCCGGGCACGACGATCATCTCTGCATCCCCGTCGAACACCGCGCCGTCCGGAGTGACGAGCGCGACGTCGAACTTGGGGTGGGATTCGGCCATGCTTGGGCGTCGTCTAAGCGGCGACCGCTTCGGCCTCGCGCGCCTTCTCGACTGCGTCCTCGATCGTTCCGACCATGTAGAACGCGGACTCGGGCAGCTCGTCGTGCTCCCCGTCGATGATCGAGCGGAAGCTGCGGATCGTGTCCTCGAGCTTCACATACTTACCCGGCGTGCCGGTGAACTGCTCGGCGACGAAGTTCGGCTGCGACAGGAAGCGCTCGATCCTGCGCGCCCTCGCGACGACCACCTTGTCTTCGTCGGTCAGCTCGTCCATGCCGAGGATGGCGATGATGTCCTGCAGATCCGTGTAGCGCTGAAGGATCTGCTGAACGAGGGTCGCGACCTTGTAGTGCTCGTCCGAGACGATTCCGGGCTGGAGAGCGCGCGAGAAGGACGTGAGCGGGTCGACCGCCGGATAGATCCCCTTCTCGACGATCGCCCGCGAGAGAGCGATGAAGGCGTCCAGGTGCGCGAACGTCGCGGCCGGCGCGGGGTCCGTGAAGTCGTCGGCCGGCACGTAGATCGCCTGTACCGATGTCACCGAGCCTGTTCTGGTGGACGTGATGCGCTCCTGGAGCTGCCCCATCTCGGTTGCGAGAGTCGGCTGGTAGCCGACGGCGCTCGGCATTCGGCCGAGCAGCGCCGATACCTCGGATCCCGCCTGGACGAAGCGGAAGATGTTGTCGATGAAGAGGAGCACGTCCTGGCCTTGGTCGCGGAAGTACTCGGCCATGGTCAGACCGGAGAGGGCGACGCGCAATCGAGCGCCCGGCGGCTCGTTCATCTGCCCGTAGACGAGAGCGACCTTGTCGATGACGCCCGACTCGGCCATCTCGAGCCAGAGGTCGTTCCCTTCGCGAGTGCGCTCGCCCACGCCCGCAAAGACCGAGACACCGCTGTGCTGCAGCGCGACGTTGTGGATCAGTTCCTGGATGAGAACCGTCTTGCCCGTTCCCGCGCCTCCGAAGAAGCCGACCTTGCCGCCCTTGACGAATGGCGCGATCAGGTCGATCACCTTGATCCCCGTCTCGAAAGTCTCGACTTTCGGCGAAAGGTCACGAAAGGCGGGTGGATCGCGGTGGATCGGCCAGCGCTCCGTGCCCTCGGGGACGGGGCCTGCGTCGTCGATCGGCTCTCCGATGACGTTCCAGAGGCGGCCGAGCGTGGCCTCGCCGACCGGTACGGAGATCGGCCCCTCGGTGTCGACGCACACGGCGCCGCGCGAGAGACCGTCGGTCGAGTCCATCGCCACCGCACGAACACGATCGTCGCCGAGGTGCTGCTGCACCTCCGCGATCAGCGTCCGCGTCTTGCCATCCTGTTCGGCGATGTCGATCGAAAGGGCGGTGTAGATCTCGGGTAGGCGGTCCGAGAAGACGGCGTCGATGACGACGCCCTTGATCTCGATGATCCGACCTGTATTCGTGGTTTCTGATCCGTTCTCGGACATGGTTCTCCTGAGGTGAGCTCGAGGCGGCGCAAACAGGACGCGCGCGGCCGCCGACGAGTTTATCGAAGCCCAACGGAACCCCCGGCAGGGAAGCGGTTACTCGGCAGCTATCCTCGCTCTCGATGCGCTCGAGGCCAAGACAGCTGCTCGCACTCGGCGGAGTGCTGCTCGCGGTCGCTTTCGGGGTGGCCGTGGCAATCACGCTCTCCGGCGAAGACGCGACAGCATCGAAGGCCGACTACCAGACGACGGTCGTCGACGCACGGGATCGCATCGACTTCGCGTTCGCCCGGATAGCTAAGTCGGACTCGATAGACGAGCTGATCGCGAGAATCGACGAGGCGGCGGCCGTTGTCGACAAGACAGCGGGCCAGCTGGACGACGCCGCCGTGGCGAAGGGTTTCGAGGACGACAACGACAGACTCGTCCGGACGCTCCACGCCTTCTCGGACGAGCTCGCAGGAACGGCGGAGCAGTTCGAGGACCCGTCGTTCGCAAGCGCGCTCGAATCGATCACGAGCTTGGGCTTCGCGGGGTGGGAGAACGTGAACAAGGCCCTTGCCGCCATGAACAAGAAGGGCCTCGAGGTCGAGCTTCTCGAGAGGCACTAGCTACCTTGTGGCCCTAACCATGCAACAACGACGCAGTCTCACTGTTCGGTGCGGCTCGCAACCGTAGTTCTCGCCCTGTTCGTCGCGGCGACGGCCGGTCTCGTCGCGACGCGAGCCGGTGCGAACGCCTCGACTGTCGTGCCCGACGCGCCCATCGCGGGCAATACGACTGGCTTCCTGAGCAAGTGCCTCCCGCTACCCGAGCAGAAGATGGTGCGTTGCTATGTGCGCGGCCTCCTCGAAACCGTCGAGAAGTCGGGCAATCCAGCCCAAGGCGTGCCGTCGATCGACGGCCGGGTACACGAGGCGGGCGGCTTCCTCGAGGCGGCATGCCATTCGCTGATGCACGAGGTCGGCCGCACCTGGGCCGAGCGCCATGACGTCACGGTCGGGACCTTGTACAGATACGTCCCTCGATCGAACGATCCAGGGTGCTCCGGGGGCTTCGGCATGGGGATGGCCATCTACCTCGGTCCGGATCTGATCACTGCGCCGCGCAGCTTGCTCGACACGTGCTTGCAGCTCCCGACCCGCTTCCGCGAGTACACGTGCGTGCACGGAGCCGGGCATGCCTTCATAAGGGGTTTCCACGGCTCGCTTCGCCCGGCCGTAGACGCGTGCAAGACACTCGGCCCCCTCCGCGCGCCCGACTGCTCGCAGGGCGCGTTCCACGACTACTGGATCTCCTTCGGAGGCGGAGACGGGACGGCGCTTCCGGAGAACGCCGACAGCTCCCCCGTATCCGTGTGCAACGGATATTCGTTCAAGCGGCCGTGCTGGTACCGGTACTTCTGGGAACGCCAGGCATCGACTCGCGTCTACACGGCAGGCGACGTCAGCGGTCAATGCAAGGAGGTGGAAGGGCTCCAGCGCGCCGGCTGTGTGAGCGGTGCGTCACTGCTCGCGTCGCGGGAACGCGACCCTGTCGACCACGCTCGGATGTGTACCGACCTCGTTGGCACTGACACGTACAACTGCCTCCGGGGAGTCAACGTGCCGGCGCTCGCAAACCGACGCTTCGAAGAACTCCGCCTGATCCGCACCTGCGGCGATCTCCCCACCACGACGCGCTCGTGGTGCTACAGGTGGTTTGGGCGAACGCTCGCTGTTCTGACCGACGGGTCGTTCAGAAGAAGCGGGTGCACGCAGTTGGAGCCGGTGCATGCTCGCGCCTCCTGCGCCGCCGGTGCTGACCGGTTGGACCAGCCGCTCCGAACGTTTTCCTGAATCGTCGTCCCCGCTCGACACGGCACGGGCACGCTCCGGAAGCCGGGCCGTGATGCGTGAGGTTCAGGTCTCGAGACGAAGCGGGAGCGTCGAGCTACAGGGGTAGTGATTCACCGTGGCCGCCTGAGAACGCGCGCCCGTCAGCGATGATCTGCTCGACTTCGAGCGTGAGCTGCGACGACGTGGGGTACCGCTTCGGCCCCTGATACGGATCGCTCCGGCGGTCCGCAACCTGCGCAACTGTGCCGAGCGCGACGAGCGCGACCGCCGCGGCCACTCCCAGCTGAGCGCGAGCCATCCACGCGCGTCCGATACGACGAACGACGATCGGACGCGAAAGGGGCTCGAGCGGCGCAGCTCTCAACTCGCTCGTCATCGCAACGGCCGCGGCATCGAAGGCCCTGCACTCGGAGCAGCGTGCGAGATGCGCGGCGAGCATGCGCGACTCGAGCTGGGACAGCTCGCCGTCGAGCCGTAGGGAGCTCTGGGCGCGCACGCGCTCACAGACGATCGATGCCGGGACGGCCTTCACACCCTCTTTGACGACCGAAGCCTCGGGGAGTTAGCGATCACTCGGCGGCGCTTTGCGCAGCCGCACGCTGCGCGGCCTGATGCGCAGCCTGCTGCACCCTCGCCTGCCCGGCGAGGTCGAGCGGGCTCATCACCTCGGCGAAGTGGCACGCGACGGGATGAGCCCCACCAGCGCGTGGGACGAGTTCGGGCTCCTCCTCCGCGCAGATCTCCTGCGCTTTCCAGCAGCGCGTTCGAAACCGGCAGCCCGAAGGAGGATTGGCGGGACTCGGAACGTCGCCCTGCAGCACGATCCGCTCACGCTTCCCACGCAGCTCAGGCGACTCGATCGGAGCGGCGGAGAGGAGCGCCTGCGTGTAGGGGTGCATCGGTTGCTGGTAGAGCTCCTTCCGGGTGCCGACCTCGACGATCTTCCCGAGATACATGACCGCCACCCGATCCGAGATGTGACGAACGATCGAGAGGTCGTGGGAGATGAAGAGGTACGTGAGGCCGAGATCTTTTTGCAGCTGGACGAGGAGATTTACGACCTGGGCCTGGATCGAGACGTCGAGCGCGGAGACGGGCTCGTCGAGTACCAGCATCCTCGGGTTCAAGGCGAGTGCACGTGCCACACCGATCCTCTGGCGCTGCCCACCCGAGAACTCGTGCGGGAACCGGTTTGCGTGCTCGGGACTGAGGCCGACCGTACGGAGAAGCTCCTCGACGCGACGTTGTCCCTCGCCTCGCCTGTACAGGCCGTGAATCCGCAGTGGCTCAGCGACGATCTCGCGCACCGTCATGCGCGGGTTGAGTGAGGCGTAGGGGTCTTGGAAGACGATCTGAACGTCGCGGCGAACCTGTCGCATCTCACGCCGCTTGAACGACGTGATGTCCGTGCCGTCGATAACGATTGTCCCCGCTGTCGGTTCGACAAGCTTGATGATGGTCCGGCCAAGCGTCGTCTTGCCACAACCCGACTCGCCGACCACGCCGAGCGTCTCGCCCTGAAGCACGAAGAGATCGACCCCGTCGACGGCACGCACGTTTCCAACCGTGCGCCTGAACACACCCGACTTGATCGGGAAGTACTTGAGGAGCCCTTCGACACGAAGCATCTCGCCTGCGCCGTTGACCCCCTCTGCCTGATCGGCCGCGGTTGACGTCTGCGCCTGGCTCATCGACCCTCGGCGGCGGCCGCGTGGGCGACGAGGCGCTGCGCATCGAGCTCCTCGGCGAAGTGGCACGCTGCGAGATGCTCGTCGCCCTGACCCACAGTGCGGAGCGACGGAATCTCGGTTCGACAGCGCTCTCGGCCCTGGGAAAGCGCACAACGTGGATGGAAAGCGCA
>JAOUHF010000086.1 GCA_029865325.1 Thermoleophilia bacterium | reverse complement strand
CGGCAATCCTCGACGTCCTCATGCCAGGGATCGACGGCCTCGAGGTCTGCCGGCGTCTCCGTGCAGACGGCAACCTCGTCCCTGTGCTCATGCTCACAGCACGGGCTGAGGTCGACAGCAGGGTCGTTGGACTCGATGCGGGTGCCGATGATTACCTTCCGAAGCCCTTCGCGCTCGCCGAGCTCCTCGCCCGGCTTCGGGCGTTATTGCGTCGCGCCGGAAGCGGAGAGGGCGGAGCGGACATTCTCGGCTTCGCCGATCTCGAGCTCGATCCGGGCACGCGTGAGGTGCGCCGCGGGGGCAGGTCGATCGAGTTGACGCGGACCGAGTTCGCACTGCTCGAGCTCTTCCTCCGCAACCCGCGTCAGGTTTTGACCCGGTCACTCATATTCGAGCGCGTCTGGGGTTACGACTTCGGGCCGACCTCGAATTCGCTCGATGTCTACATCGGCTATCTCCGGCGAAAGACGGAGGACGGCGGCGCTCCGCGTCTCATCCATACCGTTCGCGGTGTTGGCTACGCCCTGCGCGAGCAATGAGCTTCCGCGCCCGGATCGCGGTCGGATCGGCCACTGCGGTTGCTCTTGCCGTCGTGCTGGCATCGGCTGTCGTCTATGTGGTCGCGCGCGAGCAGCTGAGGGCACCGATTGACGACGCGCTCGCGCAGCGGGCAGCGCAGATCGCGCGGCAGCCACTCGGCTTGCTGCGCGCCCCGGGCGGCGGGCCGTTCCTGGCGGTTCGCCCCGAGTTCGGCGAGGCGCGCGGGTATGTCCAGCTCGTGAAGTCGGACGGGAGCGTGCTCGCTCCACCACTCCAGGATGTACGTCTCCCGGTCGACGACGAAGTGCTCGCGGTCGCGGGTGGTGACAAGGCGTACTGGACCGACCTCGAGGTCGACGGCAGCCATCTTCGGGTCTTCACGTTCGCCTACGGCCCCGACGCAGCCGTGCAGGTTGCGCGGCCGCTCAGCGAGGTGGACGAGTCACTCAAGCGGATCGGGTTGTTTCTGCTTCTCATCGCCGCCGGCGGAGTCGTGATGGCGGGCGGGTTGGGGCTCCTGGTCGCCCGCGCCGCGCTCGCTCCCGTAAAGAGGCTGACCGAGACCGCAGAGCGTGTGACCGAGACGCGAGACCTCTCACAGCGGATCGATGTCGCCGGCCGTGACGAACTGGGCAGGCTCGCCACGAGCTTCAATACGATGCTGGCGGCGCTCGAAGAGTCGACGCGGGCGCAACGGCAACTCGTCGCGGATGCATCTCACGAGTTGCGCACGCCCCTGACGAGCCTTCGTACGAACATCGAGGTGCTTGCCAGCGACCGTGCTCTTCCGGCCGGTGAACGGAGCAGGCTGTTGACCGATGTCGTCGAGCAGCTAGGGGAGATGACGACCCTGATCGCCGAGCTGATCGAGCTCGCCCGCGCGGAGCAGCAGACCGCGGAGTACGAAGACCTCAGGCTCGACCTTCTCGTCTCTGACGTGGTCGAGCGCGCGCGCCGGAACCTGCCAGGAGTCGAGTACGCGACTGAGCTCGAGGAATCGATCGTGCACGGTGTTCCGGCCACGATCGAGCGGGCCGTCGCCAACCTGCTCGACAACGCGGCTAAGTGGAGCCCCCCTGGCGCAGAGGTTGAAGTCGTCGTGCGTGATGGCCGCGTGGTCGTCAGAGATCGCGGCCCGGGCATCGCAGACGAGGACATCCCGTATGTCTTCGACCGCTTCTACCGAGCTCGGTCTGCTCGAGGAATGCCCGGGTCCGGTCTCGGGCTCGCGATCGTCCGTCAGGTCGCGGAGGCGCATGGTGGCGGGGTCGCCGCTGAGAGGGCGGACGGTGGCGGGACGCGCCTGGTGCTCGACCTGGGGGGCTACGGTCGGCACGGCGTCTTAGAGACTTCTTAACGACCTATCACGCGACTCTCAGCCCGAGGAGGTTTGCTCCCGACTATGTTCTTCGTCGCATACATGCTCGCGGAGCTCCGCCGGAGGAGCGGCCGTACCGTTCTCACAGCTCTCGGCCTTGGTGTCGGCGTCGGACTCGTCGTGACCGTCAACGCGCTTTCGACCGGACTCGATCGAGCGCAAGCACAGGTGCTCGAGCCGCTCACCGGCGTGGGAACCGACATGTCGGTCTCCCGGCCGATCGACTTTTCGCAGTCTGGGCCGGGCGGCTTCTCGACTCTCTCCGAGGAGGAGCGGCGCCGGCTCAGGGAGGAGAACGGGGGCGGGCGCTTCGGTCTCCGCAACCTCGGCGAGCCGGGTGAGGCGTTCTCCAGCGACAGGTTCGTCTCCACCGCCCAGCTCTCGTTTCCAGCGAGCGAGGTCGACGAGATTCGAGGAGTTGACGGCGTCAGCTCCGCCGCGGGAGGCCTAACTCTGAACGCGGTCCACATCGAAGGCACCGTGCCCGAGGAGGGACCGACCGCCGGAGGTTTCCGCGGGCCGGGGCAGCCGGGAGCTGGAGCCGGTCCACCTGAGAACATCGACGTCTCGAACTTGAGCGTGACGGGCGTGGATCCCCGCAGCGCGGAGCTCGGGGCGGTCACATCAGGCCAGGTCACGGGCGGGCGCTACTTCGGCTCGACGAATGCGCTCGAGGCGATCCTGAACGAGAGCTATGCGAGCCGGGAAGGCCTGGGAGTGGGCGACAGAGTGAAGCTCGGCGGCAAGGCGTTCACGATCGTCGGCATCGCCGAGACGCCCCTCGGCGGCCAGTCGTCGGACGTATATGTGACACTCTCACAACTCCAGGCGCTCTCCGATCGCGTCGGCCGAGTGAACACCGTGTACGTTCGCGTTGAGAGCTCCGCCGAAGTCGAGCCTGTCGCAGAGTCGATCGAGAGCGGCTTCGACGGGGCCTCGGTGACGACGGCCGCGGACCTGGCAGACCGTGTTACCGGCACACTGGCCGACGCGAAGAGCCTCGCCGGCACGCTGGGCACGGCGCTCATGCTCGTCGGCCTGCTGTCCGCGTTTCTTATCGCGAGCCTGCTGACGCTCTCGTCCGTGACGAAGCGCATCCGCGAGCTCGGAACGCTCAAGGCGATCGGCTGGTCACAGCGATTGGTCGTTCGCCAAGTCACCGGCGAGTCGCTCATCCAGGGACTGCTCGGCGGTGTTCTCGGCGTCATCCTCGGACTCGGCGGCGCCATCCTCGTCAGAACCTTCGCTCCTTCGCTCGAGGCGACCGTCGCATCGGGTACCTCCGAGGGCCCGGCGTTCAGAGGGCCCTTCGGCCAGGGCGCCGTCGAACAGTCCGCGACGGAAGTGTCACTCGACGCGCCGGTGAGCATCGCCCTGATTCTCGGCGCCGTCGCGCTGGCGCTTCTCGGTGGGCTGATCGCTGGAGCTGTGGGAAGCCTCCGCGCCGCGCGCCTACGGCCCGCGGATGCACTCCGCCACATCGACTGAATCGAGGAGATTGATGACCGAGTCCAATCCCGATGCGGCCTACGAGCTTCGGAGCGTGTCGAAGGCCTACGAGCTCGGCGGGCGAGATGTCCACGCCGTACAAGAGGTCAGCCTCACCATCGCTGCGGGCGAATTCGTGGCCATCGCAGGCCCGAGTGGGTCAGGCAAGACGACGCTTCTTCAGTTGCTCGGGGCGCTCGACCGCCCGACGTCGGGCGAGATTCACTTCGAGGGCCGTGACATCGTGACTCTCCGAGACCGCGAGCTTGGCAAGCTTCGACTCCACGCGTTCGGCTTCGTCTTCCAGCAGTTCAACCTGATCCCGACGTTGACAGCCGCCCAGAACGTCGAGATCGCACTTGCTCCGAGCGGCGTGCGTTCGGACGAGCGGCGGACGACAGTGATGCGCCTCCTCGATGCCGTCGGCCTCGCCGGCCGCGCCGATCACGTTCCCGGCCAGCTCTCGGGAGGCGAACAGCAGCGAGTCGCGATCGCGCGTGCTCTCGCGAATGAGCCACATGTTCTTCTGGCGGACGAGCCCACCGGGAACCTGGACTCCACGACCGGCACGGAGATCATGGACCTGCTTCTCTCGTTGTCGGGCGAAGGCGGCCGCACAGTGATCGTCGTCACGCATGACGGAGACATTGCGGGACGTGCCGAGCGCGTGCTTCGGATGCATGACGGTCGACTGCTGCCTTCGCGCGGGGCTGCCGGAGATCGCGTCGGCGCAGAGAGCTTCTGATCTTCTTATTCGGCTCTCAGCGCCCTCTTAGACGCAGCTGGTTCGGTGGGGACACATACAAGCTGACAAAGGAGCTCACTCGATGCGAATCAACTTGAAGAGCAAGATCGCCGCCGGGATCATCGTCGGCCTCGTCGCTCTCGGAGGAGGCGCTGCCCTCGCGGCATCACAAGCCCTCTCGCCCAAAGAGGCGAGTGAGGCGATCGTCAACGACGCGGCGGCGGAGCTCGGCGTCGAGCCGAGCGCGCTGAGCGACGCTCTCAAGCAGGCGCTCAAGAACCAGGTCGACGCCGCCGTCGAGGCGGGTCGAATGACCGAGGAGCAGGGCAAGGCGCTCAAGGCGCACATCGAGTCCCAGGAGACTCCGCTCATCTTCGGCGGTCGGCCCGGCTTCGGCCACCGTGGTTTCGGCCATATGATGGCGCTCGATGGCGCGACGTCGTACCTCGGGCTAACGAGCGAGGAGCTCCGCGCCGAGCTCTCCTCCGGGAAGACGCTGGCGGAGGTCGCCAAAGGCAAAGGCAAATCGGTCGATGGGCTCGTGGCTGCCCTGATGGACTCGGCCCAGAAGCGGATCGCCGAGGCGGTCGACGCGGGCAAGCTCACACAGGCGGAGGCTGACGAGAAGCTGGCGGGCCTCGAGGCGCAGATCACCGCACACGTCAACGGCGAGGACAAAGGCGAGCGCTTCGGCCATGGGGAAGGCTTCAGACCCGGCCTCGGTGGCGGCCAGGGCTTCCGGCCCGGCGTGGGCCCCGGCGCCCTTCTGCCGGCTCCCCCTGTCGCAGCGGGCGACCAGACCTAACCCACCAGACGCGCTCCCGGTCCCCTGGATGATCCCTCAAACGAGGGATCATCCCCCGTTCGAGGGGGGTACCTCGTTCGAGGGATTGCATCCCCCGAAAGCGTGACTACAACGAGATTGGGGAGAGGGGAAGGGAGCCGCGCGCCTGCCCCTCGGGGTGGGCGCGCGGTAGATCCCGACCCCCACCGGTCGGGGCAGCCGCCCCCCTCCCCAGCTTTTCCGCAAGACCGGAATCCGCTAGCGCGGATTTCGGTCGCGCGACAAATCCCTATAGGCGGCCGCTTTTGCGGCCGCTGGATTTGCTTCAAGACGGACTAGGACTCCCAATGTTCACCCCGGGTGTCCCAGCCGATGAGGACGTGGGCGGAGAGGAGAGCGGCGACACGCTCGAGGAACCCGCGCTCGACGTCTCCGTCCACCCAGAGCTCGCCGACGTCCGAGCCTTGGAACACGATCGGAACCGTCATCCGCTGCGAGTCGTCGGGTTCGCCGGCCGTGGGCCCGAGCTCGAGGGTCCCCTGGTCGAGAAAGGCGATCCCAGCCCACGCGATCCGTGGATCTTCCGCGAGCACCGTGACTGCCGACCGGAGGACGTCATCAGGCTCGTCGCCGCGGTCTACGACTCGATCGAGCGCCTCGAGGGCCCGCTCGCTCACGCTTCGACGTCGGCTCCCTCGAACGCGCGGACGGCGTCGCGCAGCTCGTCGGGGACCCGCGTCGGGCGACGCGACTCGAGGTCGACGAGAACCAGCGTCTGCGTCGCTGTGACCATGAGAACGTCGCCGGGCAACCGATAGGCCGCACACTCGTAGGTCACGCTCGAGGTGCCAATGCGTCGAATGCGCACGAAGAGCTCGAGCAGGTCGTCGAAGCGGGCAGGCGCCACGTACTCCACCTCGAGAGCACGCATCACGAACTCCACTCCTTCAATGCGAAATGTCGCCACATGGCGGTGGTACTCCGTGCGAGCGTGGTCGAAGTAGGGGAGGTAGCGCCCGTAGTAGACGACTCCTTGCGCATCCGTATCCGAGAACCAGACCCGTGCGAGCGCCGAGTACTTGAACGGCGGGCGCTCGTCGGTCACTCGGCCGAGCTCGAGCGCGTCGCTCACGGGTCCATCAGTCATCTAGGCACGGATCAGGTCGAGAACTTCGGTTCGCTTCTCGATCATCAGCTCCTCCGATAGCGCCTCGAGGTTCAGGCGCAACAGCGGCTCCGTGTTCGAAGGGCGCACGTTGAAGTGCCAGTCGTCGAAGTCGATCGAGATGCCGTCGAGATGCGAGATCCGCCCGCCTGCGGCTGTGTAGCGCTCCTTGAGCTCTTGGAGCTTCAGCGGAACGTCCGCGACGGGCGTGTTGATCTCGCCCGTAAGGAAGAACCGGGATCGGAAGGGCGCAAGGATCTCGGACAGTTTTCGCTTCCGCCGAGACAGGAGCTCGAGCATGAGCAAGAGCGGCACGACGCCTGTGTCAGCCTGGGAGAAGTCCCGAAAGTAGTAGTGAGCCGAGACCTCGCCCGCAAACACGGCATCCTCCTTCCGCATCCGCTGCTTGATGAACGCGTGGCCGACCCGGTTGACAAGCGGGACACCGCCCATGCGCTCGATCGTCTCCGGTACGGCCCGGCTTGCGCGGACGTCGTAGATCACCTTCTCCCCCGGGGAGGCCTCCAACACCGTCTCGGCGAGAAGGGCTGTCACGAAGTCGCCTGGTACGAACTCACCGGTGTCGTCGACGAAGAAGCAGCGGTCGCCGTCGCCGTCGTACGCGACCCCGAGATCGGCGCCTTCGGTGCGAACCTTGTGGACGATGAACTCCCGATTCTCGGGGAGAAGCGGGTTCGGCTCGTGGTTCGGGAAGTTCCCGTCCGGCTCGAAGTAGCACCGGACGACATCGAGTTGCGGCAGGCGCTCGAGGACCGGCGGCAGCATGAGGCCCGCCATCCCGTTGGCCGCGTCTACGACGACGCGCAGCGAGCTGATCTTGGAGACGTCTGCGAACGACAGCACCTTGCTCACGAATCCGCTCCAGATGTCCTCGGCGCGCACGTCACCTCGGCGTTCGACCTGGTCGAAACCCGCATCGGCGAGCGCACGTATCTCCGCCAGGCCGGAGTCTCCGCCGACCGGAAGGGCGCCGCGCCGGACGATCTTCATCCCGGTGTACTCCTTGGGATTGTGTGAGGCGGTGACACAGATTCCGCCCTCGAGCCCGAGCTCGGCTACGGCGTGGTAGAGCATCTCGGTCCCGACCAAGCCGATGTCGATGACATCTGCGCCACCGTCTGCAGCCCCATCGATCACTGCTCGAGCCATCGCGGGCGCAGCGAGGCGCATGTCGCGGCCGACTGCGATGGTCTTCGGCTCGAAGTGCTCGACATAAGCGCGTCCGATGCGGTACGCGCCGTCCTCGTCGAGCTGAGACGGATAGAGCCCGCGGACGTCGTATGCCTTGAAGACGGCAGGATCGAGCATCGGAGGGATGCTAGACACCGAGGACCGAGGACGGGATGCCAGCAGGCCCCGCGATCGTTTCTACACTTCAGAGATGGAGCGCAAGCTCGCGACAGTCCTGTTCGTCGACATCGTCAATTCGACGAGGATGGTCACCGCAGCCGATCCTGAGGTCGTTCGTCGCCGCGTGACCGAGTTCTTCGAGACCGTTTCGCATTGCGCGGAGCTTCATGGCGGAGTCGTGGAGAGATTCGCTGGCGACGCAGTGCTGGCTGCATTCGGTGCCAGGCAGGCGCACGAAGACGACGCGCAACGGGCAGCCCGGGCCGCCCTCGCCATGCGAGCGGCCGTCGTCAAGCTCGAGCTCGAGGCGCGGATCGGGATCGAGTCGGGCGAACTCCTCGTCGACGACGTCGAATCGACCTTTGTGACCGGCGAGGCGGTGAACGTGGCCGCTCGACTTCAGCAGGCGGCGAGACCGGGTGAAATCCTCGTCGGTCCTACCGCATACCGACTCGCAGGTGGAAGCCTCATCGTCGAGGACGCTGGGCCCCTCGAGTTGAAGGGGATGGACGCGCCGCTCCGGGCCTGGCGCGTCGTTGACATCATCGATGGTCCCGGGCGTCCGCTCGGCCCGCGAGCTCCTCTCGTCGGGCGTCTTTCCGAGCTCGAGCTCCTCGAGAACACCTTCAACCGGAGCCTGCGCGACCGTCGCGCGCATCTGTTCACGATCTACGGCGAGCCGGGCGTGGGAAAGAGCCGCCTCGCGCGAGAGTTCCTCGACGGCGTAGAGCGAGCGAGCTGTCTCGTCGGCCGCGCGCTGCCCTACGGGGAAGGGGTCACCTACTGGCCGTTGGCGGAGATGGTCAAGGCTGCAGCCGGAATTTCTGACGACGATCCGCTCGAGGAGGCGTTCGAGAAGCTCCGCGAGTGCTGTGCCGAGGACTCGATCGCCGACGTGCTCGGCCTCGCCTCAGGTCTCTTGGAAGCGCTCGACGGCGAGCGCAGTCCGCAGGAGATCGCATGGGCCGCGCGAGGTGTGATGGAACGCATCGCGGACGTGCAACCGTTGATTCTGCTCTTCGAAGACATCCACTGGGCAGAGGCACCCCTGCTCGATCTCGTCGAGCACCTGGCCGACTTCGTACGGGCACCTCTCCTCATCGTCTGTCTGGCGCGTCCCGAATTGCTCGAGACGCGGCCTGGGTGGGGTGGAGGCCGCGTTCGGTCGACCGCGATTGAGCTGGAACCGCTATCCGAGGAGGAGAGCGAGCTGCTCGTCGAAAAGCTGCTTGCGCAGCTCGCCGGGACGTCAGGCGAGGTGCTGACCACACTTCCACGAGAGGCCCTCGAGCGCACCGAGGGTAACCCGCTCTTCGTCGAGGAGACGATTCGGATGCTCGTCGAGAGCAGCTCCGGAAACGGATCCTCGGACCGCATTCCCGACACGCTGCAAGCGCTCATTGCAGCCCGCATCGATCACTTGCCGCCCGCCGCGAAGACGCTGCTGCAGCGTGGCTCGGTCGTGGGCCGAGTCTTCTGGAAGGGCGCACTCGAGGACTTGTCTCCGGATGTCGAGGGGATCGACTCGCTGCTGGACGACCTCCTGCAGCGTGAGTTCCTTCTCCGCGAGCCTCGCTCGTCGATCTCGGGTGAGACTGCGTACAGGTTCAAGCACCTCCTCATTCGTGAGGTCGCGTATACCGGCATGGCGAAGCTATCGCGCGCGCAATACCACGCGCGGTTCGCGGAGTGGCTCGAGGAGCGAACGGGCGAAGAGCTCGTCGAGATCCGCGCCTACCATCTCGACCAGGCGGTCGAGTTCCTCACCGAGCTCGAGGGGGCGCCGCCCGACAAACTGGCGGACGAGACGGCTGGAGCGCTCGTCAAGGCCGCCAAGCGGGCGATCGCTCGTGAGGCGTATACGAATGCTCGCGCGCTTGGCCTGCGCGCACTCGAGCTTCGGCCGACCCTCAGTGCGAGGTACGTCGCTGCGCGCGCTGCGTGGAGGCTCCAGGACTTCGCCGCCGTCCAGGTCGAAATGGAGAAGGTGCGCGATCAGGCGCGTGAGCTCGACGAGCCGGTCGTGGAAGCGCTCGCGTTGACGGCGCTCGGTGAGGCCGCGCTCAAGCGAGACGGCGACGCGGGACGAGCGCAGGTTCTCGTCGATGAGGCACTGGACATTCTCGCCGAACATGACGAGCCGGTCGCCCGCTTCGATGCCCTCA
>JAOUHF010000175.1 GCA_029865325.1 Thermoleophilia bacterium | reverse complement strand
CCAGCCCACCTCTGCGCCGGGCACCCGAGCGGCCAGGGCGCGTCGAAACGCTCGCTGTTCTGCCTCGAGCGCCGATCCCATTCCGGGCGCTTCTCCCAGCGGCGGAGAGGTCAGCAGAACGACCACTTCGTTCGTGTCGGCACCCGCAACACGGACAAGTCGATGGTCATCCGCGGCCACGACGAGTACTGCAAGCGCGGCCGCGACGAGAGAGGCGAGGCGAGTCATCGAGGAGTGAGACGACGCGAGGCTAGAATCGTTCGGCTGCGCGGATGTGGCGGAATTGGTAGACGCGCACGGTTCAGGTCCGTGTGCCCGTAAGGGCGTGGAGGTTCAAGTCCTCTCATCCGCATCATTGGGCTTCGCATCACTGCGTATCTTGCCCGTCGGCCTCACGCGCCCCTGGGATCACCCATTCGAGGGACGCCAGAGCGCTTCGCAAGGGTCACATCTCTCGCTCGCGCGTCGCGTCCCAACTGGAGCGCCTCGCAGCTCTCCCCTTGGCGCTCCTCCTCCAGCTAGTCCACGACCCTGAACCTGCCGTTCGGTTCTCGTTCACGAACGCGGCGCTGACCGCCTGCGCGATCCTCTCCGACGATCTCCAGTCGAGGATGTACCGCAAGCGGGATCTCGCCCGGCTGTTGCTCCTTGCCGCGTTCGACCTCTTTCTCTATCGGCCGATCATCTTCTGGGCACGCCTCAAAGGGTCGTGGAGGCTCCTACGCGGCGACAAGGCATGGCACAAGTTCGAGCAGAACGTCCGCGCCGAGGCCTGACTACGCGAGAGCGGCGAGGACGTCGGCGGCGTGCTCGGCTGGCTTCACCCGGCGCATGATCTTGGCGACGTTCCCGGCCGCGTCGATCACGAACGTCGAACGCTCGATCCCCATGTACGTCTTGCCGTACATGCTCTTCTCGACCCAGACGCCGTACTGCTCGGCGACCGCGTGATCCTCGTCCGCGAGGAGTGTGAACGGTAGGCCGTACTTCTCTCGGAACTTCAGGTGTGTCTTCGGGCTGTCCGGGCTCACACCGAGAACGACCGCGCCGCGACCCTCGAACTCACCCCACGCGTCGCGAATGCCACAGGCCTGAGCCGTGCAGCCGGGGGTGTCGTCCCGCGGGTAGAAAAAAAGAGCGACCGGCGCGCCCTTGAAAGAGGACAACGTGACCGCCTCGCCCGAGTCCGCCGTGAGCGTGAAGTTGGGAGCTGGACTACCTTCCGCGACCACGGGTGCCCCGTGTCGACGACTGAGCGGTGAGTGAACTCCTGGCCGGTACGGGCGCCACCGTCAGCTACTCCTCTTCGCCCGGCTCGGCCTGGGCGCCGAGTGACGGCAGCCAGCCTTCACGGTACGCAGACCGCTCCTCCTTCCCGAAGCGGGCGTAGGCCTCCTCCGGGTTCGACGTCTCCTCGAGCACGCTCGCATCGTGTCTCGCTGCCGCCTGGTTCACCGGATAGATGACCTCGAAGCCGCCCACTCGGCTACCGGCCATGACGATCACGCACGGGCCCTCGCCGGCGCCGACGAAGACGTGCTGCGTCCACGGCGGGCAGTGGACGAAGTCCCAAGCCTTCAGGTGGCGCTCATGACCTTCGATCACGAGCACGCACCCGCCGGAGACGACGAGGAAGTCCTCCTGACCGCTCTCGCCGTGGTACATGCCGTTTCGCTGACCGGGCATGAGAACGTGGATGCGGAACCCGAGCTGGGCCCACTCCTGCCCCCCTTCGAAGTCGGTGTCCTGCCCGCGCTCCTCGCTTCTGATCCACGATACGTGGCGCGAGTTGAGGACGAACCAGCCCTCGCTTTCGACCACGAGCCCAGCTTCGGTCCTCTTCAGCCGCGCCTCGGGAACGGAGTCACCCATGACGTGAGAAGTAGAGGACGACAGGCTCGCCGCGTAGCGACTCGAGCGAGACGTCCTCGCCGGTATCGCTCGGAAGCGTGAACAGGGGCGCAGGCTTGCCTTCCTGGATCATGTGCGTCGTCGGCCTCTCGATAGGGTGCGCGCGATGGTAGCCATGCATGTTGCCCTCGGCGTCGCGGTGATCGCGGTGTGTATCGGTGGAGCCGTGCTCGGGTTCGTGTCGTATCGCCGCGGAGCTGGAGCAGGTGCCCTCGTGTCGAACGGCCTCGTGCTCGCCCAGACGATGCTCATTGCCCAGGCGGCGGTTGGGTTGCTCCTGTTGTCGGATGGCCGACGCGCTCCGGACCGTCTGCATTACACCTACGGCGCGCTCGCATTGGGCCTTGCGCTCACGCCCTGGTTCTACGCGCCGGGCTCGGGGCAGAAGCGTCTTCTCTGGTTCGCGGTGACGACTCTCGTGGCCGGCGCGCTCGCGGTGCGGGCGTTCATGACCGGATCGTGAGGAGCCTCTGGGATCGGGTACCGCCACTCGCTCGAGGGTTCGGGATCGTGGCCTTGATTGCGTTGGTCGTCGTCGTGCTGTCGCTGGAGCCAGTGGTGGCGACCGTCGGTGGGCTGATGCAGATCGCGTTCTTCCTGGCTATCGCGTTCTTCCTCTTCCTGTTGTGGCGTGAGCGAAGGGGAGACCTCGAGTCGTGGTCGGACTGGAACCGAAAACTCTTCTACGCGTCGATCGTGCTCGCCGTGGTCGACATCGGACTGGCTGTCGGCTTCGGGTTCCCCGCGGGAGTGGGTGCGTTTGCGTTTTTCGTAGTGCTCGGGACATGTGCGTACGTCGTCGTTCGCATCTGGCGTCTCGAACACCGCTACTGACGGGTCGCGCAGCTACGGCAGGCGAAGGGCGCACTCTGGCG
>JAOUHF010000085.1 GCA_029865325.1 Thermoleophilia bacterium | reverse complement strand
GCCCGAATGCGCAAGTCCGGCGCGCATCATCTCGGCTGCACCCACCGAATCGGGATCGGGCTGCGCCATGTGGTGCGCGTCGTTTGAGGTCCCGTACCCGAGCACCTCCGCGTAGATCCGCGCTCCACGCGCCTGCGCCCGCTCGAAGTCCTCGAGAAGCAGCACGCACGCGCCCTCCCCCATGACGAACCCCGCGCGCGTTGCGTCGAACGGCCTCGAGGCCAGCGTTGGATCTTCATCCTCCGCAACGAGTCCGCGCATCGCGCAGAACCCCGCGAGGATGACCGGGTGCATGCAGGACTCGGTGCCGCCGGCCAGGATGACGTCTGCGTCGCCCCGGCGGATCGTCTCGGCGCCCTCCCCCACCGCGTGCGAGCCCGTGGCACAGGCTGATACGGGCGCGTAGTTCGGGCCGCGAACGCCGAGGTCGATGGCGATCTGCCCGCTCGCGGAGTCGACGAGCACGTTCGGGAGGAACCACGGAGATACGCGGCTGTGCCCGCGCTCGCGCAGAACATCGTTCTGTGCCATGACGCCGATGGCGCCGCCGATCGCCGAGCCGACGAGCACGCCGGCGCGCGCCGGATCCATGCCCTCGACACCCGCGTCGTTCCACGCCTCACGTGCCGCCGCGACCGCCAACACAACGTTGCGCTCGAGCCTCCGCGCGTCCTTCGGGCCGACAACGGCCTCGGCCTCGAAGCCCTTCACCTCAGAAGCGATCCGGACGGGGAAACCGGTGGCGTCGAACGACTGAATGAAATCGACACCGCTCTGCCCGGCGACGGCCGCGTCCCAGGTCGACTGGGCATCGAGCCCGAGTGGGGTGACAGCCCCGAGACCGGTGACGGCGACGCGACGCATGACAGCAAGAGCGTAGTAGCTTGAGGCGATGGTCCGCCCTCGCCGTCGACGTCCCAGTGGTGAGCCGGTTGAGCGCCCGGCCGACCTCGATCCCTCTATTCCGTTCCCGCCGATGGAAGCGGACCTCGTCCGCGAGCTTCCCACGGGTGACGAGTGGCAATACGAGCCGAAGTGGGACGGCTTTCGCGGACTTCTCGAGAACGGCACCGGCGAGCTCCGCCTCTGGTCGCGCAACGCACGACCGCTGCTTCGCTACTTCCCCGAGCTGCGACCGCTGGAGAAGCTGCTTCCGCCGCTCTCGGCGCTCGACGGCGAGATCGTCATCGAGCGGGACGGCGTCCTCGACTTCGACGCCATGCAGACGCGTCTTCATCCCGCCGAGAGCCGAATCAACAGACTCTCAGCGGAGATCCCGGCACGGTTTATCGCGTTCGACGTGCTCGTCTGGAAGGGAGAGGAGGTCTGGCGAGAGCCGCTCTCGAAGCGGCGCGTGAAGCTCGAACGGAGCGCGAAGCGCTTCGAGCTCTCCCCTGCGACCTGCGACCGCGTCGAAGCACTCGACTGGCTCGAACGCTTCGAGGCGATCGGCCTCGACGGAGTCGTCGCCAAGCGCCGCGACCTCGCGTACCTCCCCGGATCGCGCGACGGTGTGGCGAAGGTGAAGCCCGAGAAGACGGCCGACTGCGTCGTCGTCGGCGTGCGCTGGAAGTCGAAGCCCGACCGGATCGCCACGCTTCTACTCGGCCTCTACCGCGAGGACGGCGAGATCGACTACGTCGGCTCGGCCGCCGTCGCCCCCGCGCGCCATGCCGAAGTCGCGGCGCGCGTGATGCCGCTCCTGGAGGCACCGAAGCGGCGATTCTCCGAGCCGAACCGCTGGGGGGGTGGGGAGCTCGAGGAGTCTCCCGTGCGACCAGAGGTCGTCGTCGAGGTGCGCTACGACAAGGTGCAGTCGAACCGCTTCCGCCACGGGACGAAGCTCGTCCGCTTCCGTGACGACAAGGATCCCCGGCAGTGCACGTGGCTGGAGCTCCGGCCCGCCCGGCCGACCGGCATGACGGTCGCGTCGATCCTGGGCCAATAGCCGCCCGAGCCCAAGAGGGGTAAGCTCGAAGGTGATGTCCCGCGCGGTCCTGGCAATCGCCGCGATGCTCGCTCTCGCGGTGCCCGCGGCAGCCGGCCCGCCGGGCTCCTGGTCGCGGCTGCCCGGCACCGTCATCAACTTCGCCGAGCCGGGCCTCGCCCGCACGTCCGACGGCGTGCTCCATGTCCTCTACGTGCGCAAGAACGGGACGAACTCGGATCTCGCTCACGTCTCCGTCAGCCCGGCGGGAAAGGTCGGAGCGGCCACGGTCGCACTCGGCGGCTGGAGATCGATGAACCACCCGGATGTCATACGAATGCCAGACGGATCGCTGCGCACGTTCTTCGGAGGGATCCGTACAACGGCCGGCAGTGAGCCCAACAGAGCCATGAACACGGCGACGGCACCGGCAAGCGGCGGCCCGTGGACGCTCCAGATCGGCAAAGCCGCACAGTCGAACTCGGCGTACTCGGGAGCCACAGCCGGCGCCGGGCTCGCGCGCGACGGTACCCCCATCTCGGCCTGGTACTCGACCGGAGAGATGGGCTTCCATTACGGGACGAGCCTGGACGATCCTGACCGGACGGTTCCGGCAACCGGCTGTTGCTTGTACGAGCCGGAGATCGCCGTGGACGCAGCGACGGGACAGGCCTACATCGGGTTCTTCTCGCTCGAGAAGTCGGCCCAGGGCGTCTACGCACAGCGGATCTCGCCGGCAGGAGTCCAGGGAGCGCGGTGGCTCGCGCCGGGCACGCGCGTAGGCGCCAACGCACTGAACCCCGGCGGCAGGACGTCGCTCAGCGCCCGGATCGGTGCGCCGGGAGTCTTCATGGTGCACGGGCAGGGCTATCCGACGTTCAAGACCGTCGCGGTATCACGCGTCGGCGCGGGGAAACCGCAGATCGTCCTCAAGGCCGATCGCGCGGAGCACATCAACGTGGCCGCAGCACCGGACGGCCGGCTCTGGCTCGTGTGGGAACAGAGCGGGACGATCTTCGCGACCCGCACGAACAAAGCCGCGAAGAAGGTCGGCCCCGTGACCAAGCTGAAGCCGCCCGGCGGCGGCGACATCTACAGGTTGAACGGCGAGGGCTCCGCGGGACCGCTCGAGCTTGTCGCGAACATCTCGTCGAACGGTCAGTCGTTGTGGCACCAGCAGGTCTTGCCCGGGCTCCAGCTCACTGCGTCGTCGCGCGCCGCAGGAGCCAGCCGAGTGATCACGTTCCGCGCCCTCGACGCCGGCGATCCGGTTGCCGGCGCGGTGATCAAGATCGGCGGCAAGACGCTACGAACCGCCAAGAACGGCAGCGCCTCGTATCGTGCCCCGGGCTCCGGCCCGGTCAAGGCGACCGCCTCGAAGACGGGCTACCGGGCGGCGACCACCACCGTTCGCTGATCACTCCGGCTTGCGCGCCCGCGACGGCTGCACGCGCGGGGGCTCGCCCGGCATCTTCGGGAAGTTCGGCGGATACGGCGCCTCGCCGACTCCTTCGGCCTCCTCGCGCTCGACCCATTCGAGCAACACACGGAGGTCGCACACAGCGTCGTCGATTCCCGCGTGGAGGTCTCCGACCCGGGCGAACCGCTCCGGCATCGTCGCCATCGTGAAGTCCTCGGTCGCCACATCGGGCAGTTCGTCCCAGGTCACGGGCGCCGACACAGTGGCGTCGGACCGACCTCGCACCGAGTACGCGGATGCCACCGTCCGGTCGCGCGCGTTCTGGTTGTAGTCGATGAAGACCCGCTTGCCCCGCTCCTCCTTCCACCACGCGGTCGTCACCTTCTTAGGCAGCCGCCGCTCGATCTCCCGCGCGAATGCGAGCGCTGCCCGGCGCACCACCGGGAACTCCCACTCGGGCTCGATGCGGCAGAAGACATGGACGCCGCGATTCCCAGACGTCTTCGGCCAACCGGTGTAGCCGATCTCGTCGAGCACGCCGTGGACGAGCGCAGCGACGCGCTTCGCGTCCTTGAACGTCGTTCCGGGCTGAGGGTCGATGTCGATGCGCAGCTCGTCCGGATGCTCGGTGTCACGGCGCCGCGAAGGCCATGGGTGGAAGTCGACCACCGCGAGATTCGCCGCCCACACGACTTGCGCGAGCTCGGTGACGCAGAGCTCGTCCGCATGGCGCCCCGACGGGAACGTCACGCGCGCCGTCTCCACCCAATCGGGGTGATGTTTCGGGACCCGCTTCTGGTAGATGACCTCGCCCGTGACGCCGTCCGGGAACCGGCGAAGCTGAGTCGGCCGCTCGTACAGCGCCCGCACGATGCCCTCGCCAACAGCAATGTAGTACTCCGCGAGGTCGAGCTTCGTCTTCCGCGCCTTGGGGAAGAGCACCTTGTCCGGATTCGTCAGCTTGACGATTCGCTCTCCGACCTCGAGCTCGACGAATGGGCTCGCCATCCGAAGCACGCTAGCCGCATCGACAGTGGTACGCTCGCGCGGTCCTGTCGACCTCTCTGAGGAGTGGATCCCCGATGCGCGCAGCCTTCTTCGGTCTAGCTCTCACGATTCTCGCTCTTGGTCTCGCCGCGACCGCGACGGGCGGACCGTCGACACCATCGGCGATCCCCGGCTGCGCGAAAGGCGACCTCAGTCTTCTGAAGGAGGGCACGCTGACCATCGGCGGGGACAATCCCTCGTTCCCTCCGTTCTACGGCGGCGCCCCGAAGAAGCCGTGGAAGATCTCGAACCCCTATAGCGGCAAGGGCTACGAATCGGCCGTCGCCTACGCGGTCGCGAAGCAGCTCGGTTTCTCGAAACGAGACGTCGTGTGGACGCCGCTCGTGTGGACGGCCTCGTTCAGACCTGGAAAGAAGCCCTTCGACATCTATCTGGCGCAGATCTCGTACCTGCCTGAGCGGGCGAAGAACGTCGACTTCTCCAACTCGTACCTCTTCCTCAACCAGTCCGTGGTAGCGAACGCCGGCACGCCGATCGCGAACGTGAAGACCGTGGACGGTCTGCGCCCCTACAAGCTCGGCGTGACGATCGGGACGACGGCATACGACTACGTCACGCGGTGGGTCCGCCCCTCGCAGAAGCCGAACGTCTACGACAGCCAGACGGACGCGGTCTCGGCGCTCAATTCGAAGCAGATCGACGGGATCGTCGTCGACTTCCCCTCGGCGCTGTACGTGACCGCCGTGCAGCTCGACGACGGGGTCATCGTCGGAAAGCTCCCCACGCGCGGACCGCGGGAGCACTTCGGGATCGTGCTGCAGAAGGGCAGCCCGAACCTGCGGTGCGTCAATAAGGCGGTCAACCGCCTCTGGGCGAACGGAACGATCAAGAAGCTTCAGAAGGCGTGGATCGCAAAGACCGCGCCAGACCTCCGCTGGCGCTGACCGGCAGCAGGGGATCGCGCATCCTCGGCACGGCATCGCCCGGCGGCAGTGGTCGCCGGGCGGTCGTCGTGGCCACGATCAGCACACTCGTCTTCTTCGGCCTGATCGTCCTCCTCGTCGTCAACGCGGCTGGCTGGCCCGACGTCAAGCATGCGTTCTTCGACCGGAGCATCTTCGAGGAATCCTTCCCGGAGATCGCCCGGGCGTTTCTCGTCAACGTGAAGATCTTCCTGATCGCCGAGGTGTTCATCCTCGTCTTCGCGCTCTTCATTGCGGTCCTTCGCGGGCTCCCGGGCCCCGTGTTCTTTCCGATACGAGCCTTGGCCACGGTGTACACGGACCTTTTCCGAGGGATTCCGACCATTCTCGTGATCTACATCCTCGGGTTCGGCGTGACGGCGCTCCAGCTTCCGGGAGTCCCGGTCTCGCCGCTCTTTTGGGGGGCGGTCGCGCTCGTCCTCGTGTACTCGGCGTACGTCTCCGAGGTCTACCGAGCAGGCATCGAGTCAGTTCATCCGAGCCAAGCCGCCGCAGCGCGCTCGCTCGGTCTCACGCACGGTCAGACCTTGCGCTTCGTCGTGATACCTCAGGCAGTTCGCCGCGTCATCCCGCCACTCCTCAACGACTTCATCGGACTGCAGAAGGACACCGCGCTCGTTGCCCTCCTCGGCGTCGTCGAGGCGTTCCGGCAGTCGCAGATCGACGTCTCGGCGACGTTCAACTACACGCCGTACATCTGCACGGCCATCCTCTTCATTGCCATCACGATCCCGATGGCGCGCTTCACCGATTGGCTCATCGCACGTGACAAACGCCGACAGCAAGCGGGGAGAATGGCGTGACTGCGGCGCTGGAGATCGAGGCGCTACACAAGTCCTTCGGAAATCTGGAGGTACTCCGCGGAATCGACCTCGAGCTCGCCGAGCACGAGGTCGTGTGCCTCATCGGGGCGTCCGGATCGGGCAAGTCGACGCTCCTACGGTGCGTGAACCTGCTCGAGCCGATCGACGCGGGACGAATCGTCCTCCATGGCGCTGTGATCACGGCCGGCGGTATCGACGTCAACCGCGTAAGGCGCGGTATCGGAATCGTGTTCCAGTCGTTCAACCTCTTCCCGCACATGTCGGTCGTCGACAACGTCACGCTCGGCCCACGGAAGGCGCTCGGATTATCGACGTCCGAAGCCGAGGTGCGGGGGGAGGAGTTGCTCGAGCGTTTCGGCCTCGCCGACAAGCGCGACGAATATCCGGACCGGCTCTCCGGAGGCCAGCAGCAGCGAGTCGCGATCGTGCGAGCTCTTGCGATGCAGCCGGCGCTGCTCTTGCTGGACGAGGTCACGAGCGCGCTCGACCGAGCTCGTCGCAGAAGTGCTCGAGGCCATTCGCGAGCTCGCGGCCGAGGGAATGACGATGCTCATCGCGACCCACGAGATGAGCTTCGCCCGCGACGTGGCGCATCGCGTGTGCTTCCTCGACGACGGGCTGATACTCGAGGAAGGCCCGCCTGAGCAGATCTTCGGCGCTCCCCGAGAGCCGCGAACGCAGCAGTTCCTGCAACGAATTGTCCAGGCCGGTCGACTCTAGGCGTATCGTTAGAGCGTGATCGAGGAGTCGCGAAGCATCGACGTCACGCTTGAGCCGCTCGACGAGTTCGTCGTCATCCAGCCGGTCTCGGACGAGACCGAGACGCGCTCAGGGCTGATCCTCCCCGCATCCGCAGCCGCTGCTGTCGCGTGCCGCACCGGAATCGTCACCGCAATCGGGAGCGACGTGACTGGCGTCGAGGCTGGCGACAAGGTGCTCTATGCCCGCGACGCCGGCTACGAGATCCGGCTCGGGGGTCTCGAGGTCCGAGTGCTGAAGCGGGAAGACATCATCGCTCGGATCCACGATTAGGCTCGTCGCGTGATGCTTGCCTATACGTCAGGGATGCTCCTCGCCACAGCGGCGCTCGTAACCTGGATCTTCGTCTGGCTGTTGGTCGCGGTGAGAGTCCTCCGCCGCCACGATCTGGGGGTCGGAGGAAAGGTGCTCTGGCTTATAGCGATCCTCGTCGTTCCCGTGCTCGGGCTTTTCGTCTACTTCATGTGGGACGCCGCGCGACCGCGCTCCGCTTGAGCATTTCGAGCCTGACGTCGAGGGCTCGACCTCTAGCTGAACCGGGGCTCCTCCCCTTCTAGTCCGCCGCCTCGCCCAGGAGCGCGTCGTGCAGATGCTCGAGGCCGAGCCCGAACACGGCCCACACCGGGAGGTAGTCGAGGCGAACGAGCCCGTCGATCTCCAGGCGCGCCTCGCCGTAATCCCACGGGGGCGAGCCAAAGAGCCGCCGGAGGAGGCGGCCGCTCGCGTACTCGACGCCGAGGGCGCCGACACCGTAGACCATGGCGCGGAGCCCGAGAGGCCGATGCCGGATGCAGTCGTGAAGAGGCTCGAATAAGGGCTGCGCGAGTCCGTAGACGGGAACGTTCAGGAGGCTGCTTGGTCGGCGTCGCCCGGTGTGCAGCCAGACGTAGAGCGAGTCGATCGCCCAGCCGGCGACCCCGTAGACGAGGAAGCGCTCAGCGGCGGTCGGTGCGCGCCTCCTCGAAGTTGCGACTGCGAGAGACATCCCCCCGTTTCTACCTCGCGTCAGCCGAGCTGTGGCTGCTCGCCCACGAAGAGACGCACGCGGGCGCTCACGTTCGCCAGGGAATCCGCCGCCACCTGCTTGCCGATCGCGCTCGCATACGCAGCGTCGAACTCCTCGCGGGCGTCGAACCAGAGCTCCGAGACCCCGTCGTACGGCGCCTCGCCACTTTCGACGACGTTGAAGACAAGCCGCCGGAGCCCTGGGAGCTGCCGAGCGAGCGGCGCATGCCGCTCGAGCCACCACGACCGGAACTCTTCACGGCTCGTGCCCTCGGCACGCGTGAGGAGGATGATCGCCTTGAACATCTCAGGAGGGCTTCTTCGTGCGGGCGAGCGGCCGTCCGCCCGCAGCGAGGACGAGATAGACGACGACCTCGTCGGGGCGGGGAGCGTCGGGAATCGCGATCTCGGCCGCGTCCATCTCGTCGAATGCCCAGATGTCGTCCTTGTTGACCACGGGCATCGTGAGCGAGGCGCCCGCCGCAGCAACCTTCTTGGTGGAGGGAATGATCGCCGCTCCGCCTCCAACGGCGGCTCGAACCGGTGCGCCGAACCGCGGATGCAGGATCGCGGCTGCGTGCTCGAGCTCGCCGTCGAGCCCGACGATCCCCCCCTTGCCGTAGGCGGTGACTCCCACGTCCGGCCCGAGTGCCGCGACGGCGCGCTCCGCGAGCACCGCGCCAACCTCGGCGCCGAGCGCCTCGAGCTCACTGAGGTCCTCGAAGTAGCCGCCGGCGAGCGGGTTCCCGACGACGGCCGCCGCGACAACCTTCACGCTCGGCTGCCGCGCAGGGCGCCCGACCTCGGCGTAGGTCTCCTCCACCTGCACGACCAACTTGCGAATCTCCACGGCTCCTCCTTGCTCGAGCGACGCGCCGAGCCTACTCGGCTTCGCCGGTCGAGCGTTCCGTGCATCGGTAGTCCGAGGCGAGCCACATACGTGGTGTCGCGGATGCGGTGAGAAAGCAGCCCTGGCACTCTCGAGGGAGGAGAGGAGATGTCATGCGACAGATTGCTCGAAGTCGTGCTCAAGCTTCCGATCTAAGGCCCCGCGATCGCGCCTTCCTCTGGCCCTTCTTCGAGACGAGGTTGTTCTGGGCGGCACTGAGCCGTTACTGGAGGCGCATCCTCGTTGGTGGCCTCGTCGGCTGGGTGGTCGCGGTCGTGAGCGGCGCGGTGACTCTCGCGGCGCTCGAGCATCAAGGCTTCGTATCGCGGAGCACGTCAGACGGACTAGGGATCGCGATCGTGCTCGGCGGCACCGCCCTCGGGGCGCTCATCGCGTATGCGCGGAGGCCGGCTCCCCAAATCGACGAGACAACGCATCGATCCGAGGCGCGTGGGTCGGAGCCGTCGGAGGCTTTGGGGCCTGCCCGCGCTCTCGGCGCTCTTCGGGCGGCGACCCGCCGGCCGCCTGCCAGTACACGCTGGCTCATCCCGCGAGAAACCCCTCGCCCACGAGGAATCGGCGAGGCAACGCGACGTCGTCGGAGATCGCGAGCAGCGAACCGCTGACCTGATGACAGGGCGGCCGTGCTCTGGGATGCATGAGGGGCTCTCAAGTCGGCACCTACGTCGATACGGAAGTCAGACGGCCGCGCCTCATGGGCACTGCGCATTCGAGCTCAGTCGATGGAAGAGAGTCGATCGTGGATCAGTTCGGCCAGGCGGCCGCTACCCGGTTCCTCGAGCATTGCATGTTCGGCACCCGGCAGGACTTCGATATCGACGTGATCGGCAAGCGCCGCCCAGTCACGCGCGGGATTCTCTGTGTACACGGCAGTCTCCTCGGCGTGGAGGACGACGAGAGCCTGCCCCGGATATGCGGTAGGTCGGTGCATTGCGAGTGCATGCAAGAGATTGTCGTGCACTGACATCGACTGGGACTCCCGACGGCCGATGCGCCGCCAGGTTCGCGTGAGGAGGTTGATCCCTCGCGTCGCGAGATATCGCGGGCGCTCCCGGGTGGGCATTGTCCACGCGTTCTCGAGGT
>JAOUHF010000174.1 GCA_029865325.1 Thermoleophilia bacterium | reverse complement strand
GAGAAGCTCCGCCATCAGTCCGCCGATGCGCGCGGCGCATTCCACCACCGAGACGTGGCCATCTGGTGTCGCGAGCAGCTGCGGGAAGGCGATCCCGGTTCTCAGCCCAAGTGCCCGCACGGTGTCCGCCGCGACTTGCTCCGCCTCCGCGAGTTGGTCGCCGTGCACGCTTGGCGGATAGAGGTGAATCCAGCTGATGCCGAAGCTCCTTCCGGGCGGGCGCAGGCGATCAGAAAGGATCACCGAGAGTGCCTCACCGTCCTGGGCGATCACGATCCCGTTCATCTCCGTCCCGCCGATGAACTCCTCCAGAATCGCATCCTCGGTCGGGGAGACAGCGAGTGCGTCGTGAAGGCGGGTCTCGACATCGGCGACCGAGTCGACGCGGAAAACACCCTGCTGACCACTCGCGCTGGCGGGCTTGAGCACGGCCGGGAAACCGACGACCTCTGCCGCGCGTCGTGCCTCCGCCGGCGTCCGCAGGGTCGTGAACCGGGGTTGGGGCACGCCCGCCTCTTCGAGCCGGCGTCGCATCGCCACCTTGTGCGTCATCAGGTGCGCCGTCTCTGCGCCGATTCCCGGCAACCCCAGCGCCTCGGCGAGAGTCGCCACCATCGGCACCGCCCGCTCCGCCTGCACGGTGAGCACTCCATGGATCTCGAGGTCGCTGATCGCTGCCAGGACGTTCTCCGGGTTGGAGAAGTCGACCACTCGCCCGACATCTGCCTCGCGCAGACCGGGCGCCTCCGGGTTTCGATCGACGGCTACGACGCGCAGGCCGAGCTCCTGTGCGCGCCGGATCACGGCCCGCTGGTAGCGGCCCGCGCCGACGATCAGGACAGTCCTCATGGTGCCGCGATGCTACTGGCGGAACCGGGCCGGGCTATGGCTCCAACAGACTGCAGTCTCTACCGAGTGGGTTCGTCGACCCGGATCGACATGCGGTGGACATGAGTGCGTCGGACGATCACGCCGCCCGTGCGATTCCCGTCTTCGCAATCGCATCGCCGAGCGCTCGCCACTCGGCCGCGGTCATCCGCGTCTCCACGAGATACACGGAGCCGACAGTCCCGGCCTGCTCGAGCAGGCGGGCATTACGCGCGGCCTCGAGCGAGCAGCTTGCTCCCGGATGCATCCCGATCGTCGGATGAACGGCGGTAGCGGGGAAGAAGATCGGGCGCCGTACGGGCGCCTCTCGGGGTCGCGGCACCGCCGAAGTCGTTGACGTACGCCTGCGGTAGAAAGACGAACCCTGCCGAGCTCCATGTGCTCCAGACGAGGTCCTGCTGATCCGCTGCCGCCGTTGCGCTGCGGGCTCTCAAGGGTCGCGCCGAACTAGGCTCTGTACGTGGCTGCCCCGACCCGCGCGTCGACATCGGCCACGTCCCCCGGTGCGCGCCTTCCCATGCGGACCTGACTGGCCAGCTACAAGCGGAAGTTGTAGGAATCGATCGGCATCACCGGCTCGGCTTTGGGAGGCACCTCGCAGCGCTGGAGCAGATCGGCTTGAAAGGCGCGAAACGCGCTCGAGTCAGAGAGAACCTTCTGCTTCTCTTCAGACGGGAAGAAGGCAACGTGCACGAACGTGCACCCATCCGCTTTCTTGAACGTCGCGTAGTGCACGTCCGGGTCTGCTATCTGGCGGAGCTGATCGTAGACGGCTTGAACGAGGTCTTCGTTCTCCGCCACCCGGTCGGCCTTGACCGTGTAAGTCACGATTACGTTGATCATTCGGGTCGTCCCTTCCTCGGCATGAGCCCACCGCTCGCGGCCACCTTCGGAAACATCGTATCGGTGCGACCCGGGCGGTTTGGCCGTTGAGCCTGACTTGTGAGAGCGACGCGATCGACACTCATCGCACGGGCGCGCGCCAGCGGAGCCAGCTTCTCAGGGGTGCGACGTGATCATTCCGGCGCTCGCCTAGCCGGTGCTCGCGCTGCGCTTCGCAAGGGCCTCGTCGACGAGGGATTGAAGCGGCCGCGCTCCGAGCCGATTGAAGACTTCCCTGGCGTTCTCGAGGAGCTCTGAGGCTTCGTCCGTGCGACCTGCCGCCTGCCGGCAGCGCGCGCCGCCGAGAGTCGCAAGGCCCTGCTCGAGCACGCAGCCGAACTCGCGCCAGCCGGCGGCGGCCTCGTCGTACGCGGGAAGCGCCGCCGCGGCGTCACCCTTGGCCGCGGCGATCACCGCCTCCGCCGTCAGATCCGCGAGGCGGTCCCGCTCCGCAGCGGTGACGACGCCTTCCCGCAGTCGCTCGGCCAACGCTACGTCGCCCGCCGCGCAGGCAATCCTCACTGCATCAGTCAGATTCTGTGTCCGAAAGTACGGCCGGTCGTGGACCGCGTTCTCCCACTCCTCGAGCCTTGTTCGAGCCAATCCGAAATCGCCACGTGCCTCCTCGATCAGCGCCGCGGCGACGAGCGCCGGACCGACGACCTGCGGATCCTCGACCTCACGTGCCTGCGGCAGCGCGTCCTCCATGACGGCTGCGGCGTCGGCCGTCATGCCTCTCCGGACGAGCACATGGGCAAGATAGGCGGAGGCCATGGAGTCGGGCTGCCCACGTCCGTGGTCTGCGGAGAAGCCCGGATCTCCTCCGCCGAGCGGACCAGCTCATCCCAGTCGCCGAGGTCGTCCGGAGCTCCGAAGACGGCCATCACCGCGTCACCGATGAACTTCTCGACGGTGCCGCCGAAGCGCTCGATCTCGCGCTTTACTCCGGCGTGGTACGGGCGCAGGGTGGCGCGAACGTCTTCCGGGTCCGCGTCGTCGGAGCGGGCAGTGAACCCGACAAGGTCGACGAACAGGACGGAGACGAGCTTCCGCTCCTCGGCTATGACCGAGTGCCCCTCGAGTGGGAAG